>JAZFRU010000278.1:0-6582 GCA_036445815.1 Acidobacteriota bacterium
GTTCTCCCTCTTCACCGGGAGCGAGCTGCCTTCCCTCTTCGTCCAGAACGCGGATGACGCAGGGGCCCGAGGCACGTCCGGCAGTGTTCTCCACGATCTCGGGAGGATCCTCCAGCCGGGTGTAAAATCCTCCTCCTGTTTCCGTCATGCCCCAGAACACCATGGGCTTGCAGTGGGGAAGGGTATCCGTCAATTGGCGCATCAACTGGGGAGGGCAGACCGTCCCGGAGAGGGCGAAGAGGCGCATGTTTGACAGAGATGATGGGGACAGTTGGGGTGAGGCGAGCAGATCAATGGCATGGACGGGAGCACCGATCACGACGGTGGCCTCACCCTCGGCGGCGGTGGTGAGAAACTCCTCTGGGCGGTAGCGTTGGAGAAGGACCTGAGGGCACCCATAGATGACACTGCTGTAGTAATTCAATATGGCCCACATGTGACTGAAGGCGGAACAGCACAGCATGTGATCTGCCTCGCGCAGCGCAAAGTCGGCGCCACAGAACCAGGAATTGGTCAGACGCATGTTGTGGGTATGAACGGTGGCCTTGGGACTGGCAGTGGTGCCCGAGGTGAAGAGCATTAGAAACGGGTCTTCAGGGTCGGGTTCAGACAGGGACGGCGCTGATTCGAGCTTCAGAGATTCAAAGGGGATCGCCCCGACTGCGGTCTCCTCTCCAACCGACACCAGGTGCTGGAGACACTCCAGGCGCTGCTTCATCTGGAGGCCCAGTTCCATATAGCTGAACTCCTTGATCGAGGGACCCACCACCAGCATGGAGCTCTCGGAAAAATCCAGGATGTGCTCCAATTCGGAACTGCGGTAGGGAAGGTGGATGGGATTAAAGATGGCGCGGCATTTGGCCACGGCGTGATGCAGGATCAAGAACTCGTGCACGTTGCCCAGCTGGCAGGAGACCACATCACCCCTGGAGATCCCCAGTTTTGCCAATCCTGCTGCCAACTGATCGCTCAGAAGATTCAGTTGGCCCCAGTTCATGACCTGACCGTCCCACATCACGGCCGGCCCATCGGCGGCCTTCTCGGCATTTTCCCGGAGGAGCTGGGGAAGTGTTTTGTTCAACCAGTAGGATTCTTTTTGACTCATAAGGGCAATAAACGGGTGCAAGCATAATGGGTTTGGGATGGGTGGCGCAATCTCTCCAACCGGGATTGGTCAGCATCCCGACCAGCCGTCATTACTACTTGAACATTCACCGCAGAAAAGTTACAAAGAGGCCAGGTGCAACCATGACCCAAGATTTTCCCTACAACTACGAAGGATATGATCCGGGTGAACGCGAAGAGATGGATTTCACCAGATTCCAGGAAATCCTCAGAGTCGGTCAGAAAGCACCGGATTTCGAAGTCACGCGTCTTGACGATGGAGAAAAGGTCCGGCTTTCGGATCTCAGCGCCCAGTCCAATGTCGTTCTTGAATTCGGCAGCTTCACCTGACCGTTTTGCAGCATAGCCGGGCCGGCCATGGAAAAACTCGCGGCGGAGTACAAGCACAAGGGTTTCGACTTTGTTTTCATTTATACCCGGGAAGCACACCCGGGTGAGGCTCGTCCTCACCATACCAGCTTCGAGCAGAAACTGGACCAGGCCAGAAGCTTTCAGAAAGAATGCGGAATTCAGCGGCCCATATTCGTGGACACCCTGGACGGGGCGGCCCATCGAGCCTACGGAACCCTTCCCGACATGCTGTACCTGGTGGGGAAGCGCAATCGACTGATCTGGTTCCGGGCCGACTGGACTGATGCCGATACGCTGCAAGTAGTCCTGGACTACCAGCTCAAACGTCTGGGACTGAGGCAGGGCAATCGGAAGGTGGGTCCCAATTACTGTGAGCTGCTGGGGTTTCGGCCTCGCCTGTGGAACCGATTCGTGGAGCACCTCCACAGCAACGGACCCAGGGCCGTCGCCGACTGGGAAGCGGCCATGGAGTACTGGAAAACGCACCCGCCCCGCCACGGATAAAAGGTTGATTAAGGCTTCAGGTATGCGGCTGGGTGCAGCCTGATGACGCGCAACCTGGTCTCGTGCGGTAGATCAGCCGAGAGATCGACCCTGCCTTCTAGCCAGGGTCGATGTCCGACCACAGTTGCACCTTCTCCATTTCGGGGATCCCTGTTCTGGCTCCGGATTCCGGTCTCATGTATTCTTCTTTCATAACTGGAGGAAAGCATGAACCGAAAAACATACTGGCTGTGGCTTCCTGCTGTCAGCCTGCTCTGCTGCAGTTGCAGTGGGGGCTCAGAACCTAAAGTTGTCTCGGCGGCAGAGTTGACTTGCCAGGCCTTGGTTCAGACCCGGAACCTGACCCTGATTTCAGCCGAGTTGATTGAAGCCACGGATACAGCTCCGCAGTACTGCTACGTCAAGGGGATGATCTCATCGGCCGTCAGTTACCATGTGCAGCTCCCCCTACCGGAGGACTGGAACGGACGCTTTGTGAACTGGGGAGATGGAGGGAAAGACGGAGATCTGGACTTTGCTGATTACCGGGTGGCCCAGGGCTATGCCGTGGCCAACAGCAACACCGGTCATGACAACGGCTCCGAGCCGGGAGCCTCCTTTGCCCTTGACAACAGGCAGGCCGAAATCGATTTCGGCTATCGAGCGGTCCAGCTCACCGTCAATGCAGCCAAAACGGTCATCGAGGCCTACTACCAGAAAGAACCCGCCTACTCTTATCACGAGGGCTGCTCCACGGGTGGGCGCCAGGGGTTGATGGAGGCGCAGCGCTATCCCTACGATTTTGACGGGATCGTGGTGGGTGCTCCAGTCAACCATTATCAGGCGGTGAATGTCAGCCACGTATGGATGCTTCAGCGAATGTTTTTCAATGACTATGCGGGGATGCTGGCTTTTGACAGCGACCAGGATGGGAGGTTTGAAAGCCTGAGCAAAATGAATCTGCTGCGAGAGGCCGTTCTTGACAAATGTGACGCTTACGACGGTATTACTGATGGCGTGATCGATGATCCACTGGTCTGTGATTTTTCTCCCGATCTCGATTTGGCACAGATGATGTGCTCTGGCGATGTGAATGCCGATGCCTGTTTTACCCGAGCCCAATTGCAGACCGTCAAGGATTTCTATGCAGGGCCTTACGACAGTAAAGGAGTCTCGATTTTCAAAGGGAAAGCCTTTGGATCCGAATTCGGCTGGCCGGGCCGCTACATTCCTCAGGCCGGTGACGAGGCTCCTCCTACCGTCCTGACGAATTCAGCCAATCACGTTAACTATCTTTTTTACGAGGACGACCCTGGAGTTCCAACCGGCAATCCGGGTGATCTATCGGCAGCTCCCGATTCGGAGAGAACGCCACCCGAGTGGAGCTGGGGGCAGTTCAGTGTCGATGACTTTACGGCAGGGCGTGCCGAGTTGATGGCCTCTATCACGGATGCCACCGATCCCGACCTCAGGCGATTTCTCATTCAAAATCAGGGCAAGCTGATGATCTACCATGGTTGGGGTGATGCCGGAGTGCATCCCGAACCGACACTGGATTATTATCGGGATGTGGTGGAAGCCACCTTCGCCGGAGACCTGGAGGCCGCGCGTGATGATGCCCGGCTCTTCATGATCCCTGGAATGGGGCATTGTCGAGGGGGCCCCGGGCCGGATACCTGGGACAAGCTGGCGCCACTGGTCGACTGGGTGGAAAACGGCATTGCTCCCGACTATGTCGTGGCGACTCATGCCACCGAGGGGGTTGTCGATAACCAACGGAGAATCTGCGCTTATCCGGAACAGGCGGTCTACTCCGGCCCTCCCGGCGGGGCCAACGATCCCGCCAACTGGGTGGAGAACAATTTTACCTGCCGGTAGGGGGAGCGGCCGAGCAAAGCTCGGCCACGTTTAACGTTTAATGTTTAACGTTTCACGTAGCTCCGGAATGTGTCTGCGTTGTCGATCAGGTAGCACAGTCTTGTAGCGGCCGCTCTATGAGCGGCTCTCTTATTCTTTCGTGGAACGTGGAACCTGGAACGCGCGGGGCTCAGACCCGCGCACCATTAGCGATTATCGATCGTTCCAGACCGACCAGCTGCGGCGGGGAGCGATCCCCCCATCGCGATACGATTCCAGGTGAATCAGGTAGTT
Organism: Acidobacteriota bacterium; assembly: GCA_036445815.1. Lineage (GTDB taxonomy): Bacteria > Acidobacteriota > UBA6911 > RPQK01 > JADFOI01 > JAPYTY01. The sequence continues at coordinate 4,111 of JAZFRU010000278.1, forward strand.
CTGGGTGACGGGAATGCACCAGCCCTCATCATCATTGCAGGCATAGTAGCGCACTGCCAGCTGCAGCGGCTCGGTCACGCCTTCCAGTCTGGTAACGTCCAGCAGAAACTCACGAGGATCAATGTCCGAAGCCACTTCCAATTCGGGGCCTTCACCCTGGGTGGGGGAGACGGTCATTCCCTGGGGCGTTTTGATCTCAAACTTGAGAGGATCAACCAGATTGTTCCAGTGCACCCGGTAAATGGGATCTACATTAAATCCCAGATAGAGGATTCCTTTCCCCGTACCGAGAAAGTCCCGGGTCACTTCGGCACGTAACTTGGCATAAAAGGGGATGTCACTCTTCTCCGGCGTCACCTTCATCGCCATCATCACTCCCGGAATTTTCACCCGCGGGACGACTCCCGAGGCAGCCACTCGGGGCGGTGGCTCCATCTTCAGATTCAGGTCTGAGATCAGGGTGGGGTGGTCGACAGCTCCCACCAGTCCTTCAAGGTCCTGACGCAGCTGCTCGGGGCGGCTCCAGGCCCTTCGGATGACAACTCGGCCCTCTGGGTCAATCACGAACTCGGAGTTGGGGGAATTGCCCAGGGCGTGTTTGAGATCATTGCTCATGGAATCGGCAATCCACGGGAGTGCACTTCCCAGGGTCCGCTTGGCCTCCTGGATGTGCATCAGTCGTTCCTCCAGAGTGAAGGGTTCGATGTAGCCATCCAACTCAGGGTGCTGAAGGTGCTTGTAGATGTAGAAGAACTGAACTCCCAGGGGAGCATAGTCGAGGTAGATCGTCTCCAAACTGGGGACGTTGTGTAAAAAAGGCGGTCAGGTGAGACATCCAAAGACCAGAACCGAATAGTTTCCCTTGAGACTCCTGAGGTTGAATTCCTGGCCGTCGACCTGGTATCCGGAAATCTCCGGAAGTACGGCTCCCACCTTGGGGGCCGATCTTTCGAAGGCCGCACGGGGACCTGTTTGTCGGTTGGTGGTATCGTCCCGCCCGGCTTGTCTGGAGATGGCGTCTTTGATCTCGAGGACAATTTCTTCCCAGCTGATGCTGCCTCCACCGTCACGATCGAACCGCTCCAAGAACCACTGTCCGTTGGCGGGGATTTCTCCCGAGGTCAGGGTTCCGTTTCTATCAGCATCCAGGCTTTCAAAGACGTCTTCCGGGCTGGGAGGCGATTCCGAGTTCTGGTCGGAGTTCCACTGCTCCAGGACCTGCTGCATATCAAATGTTTTCTGGGCGGCGACCGACAGGCTTGCCATCAGGGTCAGGCAAGTCATCACCACAACTGTTCTGAATCGATAGAGTACACGCATGAAGTCCTCCTGGTGCGTATTTATCACGAATATCTGTGGCGGGAAAGGATTCCTATTCGAATCTGGTTTCAAGGATGTGATCTCACCGCACCTTCAGGCTCTGGAGAAATGAACATGCAATGTCCTGTACCTTGGCGCCTGACAGGAGGCTTGCGGGGGGATTCAGCGCACTGAGATGCCCCCCCCCCACTCCAGATCCACGTGGAGCCTGGAACGTGAAAGGCGCTGGTCGAAGACCAGCGCCTGGGTCCGCTCCGCTCAGCCTCGGTTATTCTCTTCCAGCACTTCCTGGGCTGTTTCGTAGCGGGCCAGATCGCGTTCCTGCAACCCCAGAAAGATCGGGGCGCCTGTCTTGAGATGAATGTTGATCTTGGCGTTGTAGACGTCGCGGGTCAATCCGTGCTTGTCAACGATGCGGCGCTTCTGGATACTGTACTTGTTGCCCTGGATGTGCTTTCCGGTCAAATAGCATTTGATGGATTCAATCTTTTCCTGAGAAAACTCCAGGCCATTCAGGCTGGAGAGACCCTCTTGCAATCTTTCAATAAAGCCGATCGAATCGATGGCCATCACTTCCGCATCGGGGCCGTGAGTCAGGGGAATGTGGGTCTCGAAGTCCCCCACCAGAATCTGTCCAGGCAGGGCGCCGTTGATGATCCGTTCCAGCTCAATGGTCGTGTCTCCTACAATGTAATTGCTGAAGCTGGGATGCAGACCCTCGGTCTGGAACATGGTGTAGTAGCTGCCTACCAGAAAAGCGGTCTTCAACAGGGGGACCGTGTTGGCCTGGGATTTGAGGCTGGCTATGGCATTGTCAGCCAGAGCCAGATGCATGAAGTGATAGAGGTTAGTGTTGGCCTGAATTCCACGCTCGCGGTTCCAGACATAAAATCCGTCCCCTGTAGTGGTATGGGCAAACTCGACGTCGATGTTTTTCTGGAGGGCCCGGCGATGAGCCGAATTGATGGAGTGGGAAAGACTGTTGAGCTGGGTAATCTGTTCGAAAGGCGTGAACAGAGAGAATCCCACGATGTCGAACAGGATGACGGCGCGGCCCTCCTCGTAGCTGATGCTGTAACGCCTGATCAGGTCATCGATGATGTCCGAAGAGAGTCTTGCCTTGGCAAGTGAGTGGGGCAGAGGGACGTGGAT
>JAZFRU010000279.1:0-3978 GCA_036445815.1 Acidobacteriota bacterium
GTCCTTACCTGATCTCAGGCGGCGCCGATGCAGTAGAGGGGGTGTGAGAAATGCGGGCTAGGTCCGGTTCGGAGATCAATTAGGAGGATCCAGGGAATGATGGGTTACAGGGGCAGACATCGTGTAGGAGGCCCGGACGGCGGAAGGGTCGAGACACCCGAGTTGCTACAGCCTGCGGGCCAGGTTCAACCCTTCAAGGGGAGAGGCAAGAATATTGCTCTCTGTGTTCTGGTGTCTCTGTGGTGAAGATCTTTTTTGTGCTCTGGGGGCCCTGAGGACTCAGGCGTCCATCCCCTCGATTCCCTTCTGGATGCCGACCACAAACTTTTCCAGATTCTTCTTGGCAATACGTTCGAGCAGCCCTCCACCGCCGAAGGAAGCCAGTTTCCCTCCAACGGCAACATCCCCGGACCAGTTGATCTTGGTTTTCCCTGCTCCTGCTTCCTCCAGGGTGAAATGGGTCGTCATATCCACAACACTGGCAAGACCCGATCCTCTGCCCACTACTTTCGCGCTCAGCGGCGGTTCCTTGTCCAGAATCTGAAGCTTCATGACCATGGAACCTTTGATATACGAAACTCCCACCTTGGCCTTCACCGTGAAGTTCTCCCCATCGTGTACGTCGAGTTCCTCTACATCGGGCAGATGATTGCCCACCTGTTCGGGGTCAACTAGAAATCCATATGCCTTTTCGCGATCAGCCTGAACTATGAAGTCACCTTCCAATAGCATTCTTTTCTCCTTTTCTTGCTGTTACCGAGTCCGGTTATTCAGCAGGGTCGACATTACGAAAGAAATAATCGACGGCCCCCTGGGCCACCACCTGGTCTTGCCCTGCAGTTCCGGCACTGATTCCCACTCCACCCACCACCTCGCCGCCAATCTCGATGGGAAGCCCTCCTCCGATGATCGAAAATCGGCCCTTGTTGGTTATATGGATCCCAAAAGTAGGTTCCCCGGGAACACACAATTGATTGTACACGTGGGTCCCTTTGCGGGCGGCGGCAGCGGTGAAGGCCTTGTCGATCGCGATATCGATACTCGAAATCTTGGCTCCATCCATCCGGGTGAAGGCAACCAGATTTCCCGACTCATCGGCCACAGCGATGCACATCGGCACCTCGATTTCACGGGACTTCTCTTCAGCCCCCGCTACCAGGATTCTGGCTTCATCTAATGAAAGTCTCTTGATGTTAAGCATTGGGCAATCACTCCTCTTGGGCCGGTGCAATGACCTGTCTGAACGAGGTAATAGAACCGCAATTAACCCATCGAGTCAAGTCTGCGCAAAACCAGTTTAACCTTGCTGGCGGCGTCTACTTGAGTTATAAAAGTCGATTAATTGCATCATGAAGGATAATTTGGGACCACTACTCAAGATATTATGCGGACCGGCAGTGTTTGTAGCCATCTACCTGGCACCCATGGATGGCCTTTCCTACGAAGGTCAGGTCACCCTGGCCACCTTCGTCTGGGCGGTCTTCTGGTGGATGGCTCGGCCGATACCCTGGGGTATCACGGCACTTCTTCCACTGTTCGTTTTCCCTGTTTTCCAGATCATGTCGATCAGGGATGCCACGGGTCTCTACGGCCAGAGACTGTTTTTCTGGCTGCTCGGTATTTCCATGTTGGGCTACGCCTTGGAGAAACACGGGGTGGCCAAACGCATCGCGCTCGTCTTCCTGCGGCTCAAAGGAGTCGCCAACAGTACTGCCGCCCTCACCTTCATGTACATGTTCGTAGCCGCCATCCTCTCCTGGTTCATTGCAGATGCCGGTGTGATCGCCATGATGATGCCTATTGGGATGTCCCTTTTTGCCTACATCTCCAGTGTGGGGGACATCAATCCTCCTGCAGGCCAGAAGAGCCGATTGGCTTCCTTTTTGGCCCTGGGAACGCTGTACGGGGCCGTCGCCGGGGGCGTGGGAACCCTGGCAGGAGGTCCCCACAACGTCATCGCTGTCGCCCTGTCGGATAGTCTGGCCGGGGAATACATCAGCTGGTTTAGATGGATGAAGGTGGGAGTGCCTCTTTCTGCCGTTCTGCTGGTGACCTTCTGGCTTTTGCTGCGTTTCTTCTTCCCACCGGAAATCAGCAAGATACCGGGAGGAAGGGATTTCATCCAGAGTGAGCTCCAAAAACTGGGGAAATTAACCCGAGGGGAAATCAATGTTCTGATAGCCTTCGGCTGCATGGTCCTGATGTTCACGGGCCCCTCCATTGTCTCTCTGGTGCTGGGAGCAACACATCCCTTCGCCCTCTATCTGCGTGGTGCTCTGGCGACCTGGGTGGTGCCTCCTACCGTTCTTATTCTCCTTTTTCTCCTGCCCGTTAACCTCAAGAAGGCAGAGGGAACCCTGGTCTGGAACGATGTGGCTCAGAAAGCACCCTGGAACATCATTTTCCTGTGCACGAGTGGAGTCGCCATGGCCGACGCCCTCATGGATTTCGGGGTTCTGGAATACGCACAGGGAATTCTCGGAGGACTGGGAATCGGAGCCACGGGACTTCCCTTTGTTGCTGCCGGTTCCGTGGTGGTGGGCACCAATCTGTTTTCGGGAACCGCCGCCGCCACCCTATTTTGCAGCATTTTTATTCCGGCCGCCATGGAGTTGGGATTCAACCCCGTCAGTATCGCCATACTGGTCACCAACGTGGCCGTGGGAATCCTGTTCCCCTGGGCAGGGGCCTCGGCCGGGACGGCATTCGCCTCCGGCTACCTGGACATGAAGGAGATGATCAAGGTAGGAATCGTGGCCACCGTCTGTTTAATGGTGATATCGGTGACGATCCACTTCATCATGGCCCCGTATCTATAAGAGCGGCCCTCGCTCTGCTCAGCCGCGTTCCACGTTCCACGTGGGTCCGGAATGTGGGAGGCGCCTCCGTGCGCCGAATCCGGAGAGCCGCTCATAGAGCGGCCGCTACATTGTGCTTGCCATCTGATCGAAAGACGCCCATCTGTGCTGGCCTAGATCTTTGCAGTTATTGAGACAGTCTGGGCCGTGTGCCCCTACCAACTATCTCTCGCAGCGTCGAAGGCGCTGGCCTGACAAGGCGCGCGAAGGGAGGACACCACAGACGTACTCAAAGTACGTCGAGGATGGCGGACCGAGTGCAACGCAGTCAGGACGGATGAGTTAGGCGCTGCCCCTAGAACGCGCCTGCGACCTCATACACAACCTTCCCGCCCACGATCGTCATCAAAACCCGGAGTTTCTCCAGATCATTTTCGGGAAAGGTCATGTAGTCTCCCGCAAGAACCACCAGGTCGGCCAGCTTTCCGGGCTCGATGGAACCCAGAATATCCTGCTCACCGCTGTAAGCAGCAGCCCACAGGGTGTACATGGAAAGAGCCTCTTTTTTGCTGATTTTCTCTTCCGGATCCAGTTGACGCCCCTTGTGGTCAATGCGCGTTATCCAGTTCTGGATATTGAACAGGGGCGCCGCAGTACGGTGGGTAAAAGCGTCGGCTTCTGCAGCCGGCCTGATGCCGGCTTCGATCAGAGACTTGACGGGCTGCATCTTATACACTTCGTCCATTCCGTACATTTCAACCAGAGCATCATTACTGTACATCGCTTTGGAATAAACGCTGGGAATGACGTCCATCTCTTTCAGCTTCTCGTAGTGGTGGGGCTTCCACATCAAGCCATGGTCAATGGCGAAGTGGCGGCCGACCAGAGACCGTTCCTGGTGGGCCTCCTCAAAGGCCTCCAGCATCAAGGTATTGCTCATATCGCCGCTGCTGTGCAGCGACGAGACGGTCCAGCCGTAACGATTGGCCAGAATAAGACTTCGCCGGTCGCTGGTGGCCAGGTCGCCGCTTTCTTCCCATTTATTCATCCCGAAGGGGCCATAAGGGTCTTCCGCCAGGAGCTTGAGTTTGGCGCTGGAGGTGTTGGCTGACCCGTTGCTGGAGGTTCCATCCACGACCTGAACCGAGGTCCCGATGATCTTGAACCAGTCGTTTCCAAA
>JAZFRU010000280.1:0-3991 GCA_036445815.1 Acidobacteriota bacterium
CGCACTCCTTTCCACAAGTCTGTATGATGCATAATCCAGGCTTCGGATTACCCGGGGCACTCATTAAAATAAGAAGAGAGAGCGTGAGAGTTCATGAGTATGTCAAGCAGAGACGAGATCCGGAATCTGGCCATTATTGCCCACGTTGATCACGGGAAAACCACCCTGGTGGATGCCATGCTGTGGCAAAGCGGAGTGTTTCGCGACAACCAGCATGTCGTCGAGCGGGTGATGGACTCGATTGACCTGGAGCGTGAAAAGGGCATCACCATCATGGCCAAGAACACCTCGGTGCTTTACCAGGGCGTTCAGATCAACATTGTCGACACCCCGGGCCACGCAGACTTTGGAGGCGAGGTCGAGCGGACTCTTGAAATGGTGGATGGGGTGATGCTTCTGGTTGATGCGAGTGAGGGGCCGCTTCCCCAAACTCGGTTTGTTTTGAGAAAGGCCCTGGAAGCCGGTTTGCCGCCCATCGTGGTCGTCAATAAAATTGACCGCTCGGATGCCCGAGCCGAGGAAGTTCTCGATGAGATCTACGATCTCTTCATTGACCTGGATGCAACTGAAGACCAGCTCGATTTCCCGGTCCTCTATTCCGATGCCAAGAGCGGGATTTGCCGGACTTCGGTCGACGGCGAGGATCAATCACTGATTCCCCTCTTTGAGCAGATCCTTGCCAGCGTGCCCGCTCCTCAATTCGATGAAGAGGCGCCTCTTCAGCTGCTGATCACCAATCTTGACTATGACGATTACGTGGGGCGCTTGGCGGTAGGCAGGGTGTTCAACGGGAAGATCTCCGAAAAGCAAGAGGTCGCCCTGTGCCGAAGAGACGGGACCATTGAGCCGGTTCAAATTACCGGTGTTTACGGGTTCGAAGGATTGCAGCGCATTGAGCTCAAGCAGGCTCAAGCAGGCGATATTGTGGTGGTGGCCGGTGTTTCGGAAATCAATATCGGAGAGACCCTTTCCAGCATCGAGGACCCACGTCCCTTGCCCTCGGTCCAGGTCGATGAGCCGACCATCTCGGTGGTGATGTCGGTCAATGATTCGCCGTTGTCCGGAAGGGACGGCAAACATCTGACATCGAGTAAATTGAAAGAACGCCTGCTCAAGGAGAGTCTCACCAATGTCTCAATTGAAGTGGAGGACACAGAAGCCCCGGATGCCTTCAAGGTATCCGGCCGGGGTGAGCTCCAGCTGGCCATTCTCATCGAGATGATGAGAAGAGAGGAGTTTGAGTTATGCGTCGGCCGCCCGGCCGTGATCACGCGTCACATTGACGGCGTTGAAAAAGAACCCATGGAGCAACTGGTCATCGATTGTCCCGAGGCCTACATCGGAGTCATGACCGAGAAGATGGGCATCCGCAAGGGAAAGATGACCAAGATGGTGAACCACGGAACGGGAAGGGTACGCATCGAATTCCGTGTGCCCGCCCGTGGGCTGCTGGGATTCCGCACCGAGTTTCTGACGGACACCCGCGGCACCGGGATCATGACCCATATTCTGGACGGTTACGAGCCGTGGCAGGGCGATATTCCTCGTCGGGCCACGGGGGCCCTGGTCTCCGATCGTCGCGGCAAGGCCAACTCCTATGCCATCGAGCACCTCCAGCCACGCGGCGAACTTTTTGTTTCACCGGGCGACGAGGTCTACGAGGGCAGGGTGGTGGGCGAAAACTCTCGGCCTCAGGATCTGGATGTGAACATTACCAAAGAAAAGAAGCTCACCAATATCCGTTCCTCCACCAGCGATTTGCTGATCCATCTGATCCCCCCCAGAAAAATGAGTCTTGAGCAGTGTCTGGAGTTTATCGGAGATGATGAACTGCTGGAGGTGACGCCGAAGGCGTTGAGATTGCGAAAACGAGTGCTGTCGGCTTCGCGGCGAAAGTAGCGAATCGAGGAGGCAGCCTTTCCGAAAAGACCGCCCCCTCATCGACTTTCTAGGAACTGCTTAGTTGGATTCGTTGATCGGTCCTCCGTTCCAGGTCACGGCCGTCTCGGCCGCGCGGAGGAGTTCGTCCACTCCCGCCTCGTCGTAATTGTATTCCTCACCCACGGGCGCGGTATTCCACTCGGTAGCCAGTCTTTCGTGCAGAGAGATGGTCTTACCTCCCACCACCGTCATCAGGGGCTGAATCCTGAGGATGTCGTTTACGGGAATGGTGAAGTAATCGCGGTCCAGAACCACCAGATCGGCCCACTTGCCTTCCTCCAGCGTCCCCAGCTTGTCGGGTTTCATGACATAGCGGGCTGCCCACGACGTCCACAGCTTCAGAGCCCGCACCCGGTCGATGCTCTCCTCGGGGGCCCAGATGTTGCCTCGCACGGTTCGGGTCATGGTGAGCCAGGGCATGTAAAAGGGAGAGGGGTTGCCGCCGAAGTGCTGACCCACCACCTGGACACCCGACTCGATCCACGTCTTGTAAGGCAGCATGAACTTCCTGAGGTGCTCGGGATCATTGTATTCCCCATAATCCCGGACCAGGGCCTCATAGGTTCCCAGGTAATTGGGGCCGCAGCTGATAATGATGCCGTACTCCTTGAGCTTGTCCATGATCTCCGGGAGCTTGCTCATCTGGTCGCAGTGCTCCAGCGCATAATGCTCATCGTGGATCTGCTGCACGGTCATGCCGGTCTCGGCTCGAGCCTCATCGATCATCTGGATGAAACGCATCGTACTGTCGCTTCCGACCGAGTGCACGCCCTTCAGGCGCCATCCCGCCTTGATGGCGTTCTTCAGGGTATCCCAGTGCAGGTCTCCCGTCTTGGGGCAGGTCTCCCGTATCTTGATGTTAGGCGGTGCCACAATGTAGTCACCCAGGCAGGCTTCCGGAATGTGGGAATCCCAGCGCTCGGAGGCCACGCCGTCGAACCAGAAGTAATCATCCCCGATGCCCTGCAGCACTCCCGTCCTGCGGTACAACTGCCGGGTCTGGATCGGATCGGTGGGCATCCGGTGGACCTCGTAGTGGGCGCTGAAGCGAATCGGCATCTGGCCCAGTTCGGTCAGTTTGGCGTAACCGGTCATGATCTTGGGAAACTGAATGCGGCTGGAGAAAGTGGTCACGCCGCGCGCCGCAAAAGCCTCGGATCGGATCTTCAGGGCCTGGGCCAGGATATTGGGATCCAGGTCTTGCAGGTAGAGCTCCCACTGGATCACCGACATCTCCTGGCTTCCCACCCAGCCGATCTCGGCTGGATCCTCTCCGATCTCATCCATATGCATGGAATCGCGAATCGAATCGGAATAGCCGGGAAGATACTCTTCCAGGGTATCCAGGGCCACCGAGTTGATGAAGCCCCGGTTGCCGGGGCGAACCACGACCGGGTTTTCCGGCGTCCACAAATCCAGCGTCTTCTTGTTGGTCAGACGCCGGGTGTCTCCCCACAGGTCCAACTCCAGAGGACGGTCGGGATGGGCCTGCATGTTCACCCTCAACCAGGTTCCGGGGTTCATCTCGGCTATCGCCTTTTGGATGGAGTCTCTCAGAATGCCCTGCGTTTCCTCCAGATTGTCGGCCGCCTGGGGCGTGATGGTGACCTCGTTGGGAGGATACTTGATGCTAAAGCGATCCAGGTACCGAAGTGCCGCGCCATAAATATGGGAGTGAGGTTCGACGATACCGGGAATCATGGTGCGACCCTTGAGATCGTGGACCGTGGTGAATTCGCCGGCCAGGACCTGGATGTCCTCATTGGTGCCCAGCTTCATGATGGAGTCTCGCTTGATGGCCAGGGCCTGGTAGACGGTACCGGCATTCGATGAGGTGGAGGTGTCGTCCATGCTCACGATCTTGCCGTTGATGAAGATGGTTTCAGCATGGCCATGGCGCGAAATCAACTCGGCTGTTGATTGAGACTGCATCGTTGTCATCGAGGCAAGCAGGGTCACTCCGCACAGGACCGGCAGAACGAACTTTTTAAGATGGTTAGTCATGATGTTCTCCTTTTTTGAGAGGCTGACTCCCTTGGGTGTTGCCCGG
>JAZFRU010000281.1:0-13135 GCA_036445815.1 Acidobacteriota bacterium
GCCGTGCGCCCCTACCCTTCTTTTCGTGGAACGTGGAACCTGGAACGTGGAACGCGGGCGAGCGGAGCGAGTCCGGCAGGGCCCTCGTAGAGCACCCCCAACCAGAACAGGTATTTCCTCAACCAACCCGCTATAATCAGGTCCCACCATGACCGATTCGCCTGCCCATTCAAGAAGATACTCCTGGTATGTGGTCGTCATCCTGATGATCATCTACGTCTTCTCGTTCATCGATCGCCAGATCCTGAGCATGATGGTTAGTGACTTGAAGGAAGGCCTCAATCTGGAGACGGACTGGCAGGCAGGGTTCCTGATGGGACCTGCCTTCGCCATTTTCTATACTCTTTTTGGAATCCCTTTCGGCCGTCTGGCAGATACCCACAACCGGCGTTTGGTTATTGCGATGGGTCTTGGCCTCTGGAGTCTCCTGACGGCCGGGTGCGGCCTCGCTAAAAACTTCTGGCAGATGGGCCTGATGCGGGTTGGAGTCGGGGTGGGAGAGGCCTCCCTGTCCCCCTCGGCTTACTCCCTGATCGCCGACTATTTCCCGAGAGAAAAACTGGGAAGAGCCATAGCCTTTTACGGAATGGGGATTTATCTGGGCTCGGGACTGGCCTATATGGTCGGAGGTCAGCTCATCATCGCTATCCGGGACACAGCCGCCTGGCAGCTTCCTCTCCTGGGCACGATTGAGCCCTGGCAAAAGGTCTTTTTTTTTGTGGGCATACCCGGCCTTCTGGTGGTTCCGATCTTGCTGTTGACGGTGCGGGAACCCCTCAGAAAGGGGCTCTGGAAAAGAAGTGGGTCAACGTCCGGGCAGCATTCCTCTACCATTCCCGTGTCCGAGGTCTTTCTGTACATGCGTGCAAACTGGAAGACGATCCTCACTCATAACATTGGATTTGCTCTTCTGGCCTTCTCCGGATTAGGAACCACGGCCTGGCTGCCGGAGATGTTCCGAAGGGTGCATGGATGGGAGATGGATCAATTCGGGCTGGTTTATGGGGGTACTTTCGCCTTTTTCGGAGCCCTGGGAATCTTCAGCGGCGGTTACCTTTCAGATCTCCTGTCTCGACGCGGATACGGCGATGCCAAGATTCGTGTGGGCTTCCTTGCCGCCTGGCTGTGGTTCCCGGCGGGCATCGTCTTCCCGCTGGTCGGCAATGCCTACCTGGCCATGTTTCTGGTAGTGCCGGCCGTCTTTCTGACGGCCGTACCCGGAGCTCTGGGGGCGGCCTCGATCCTGGAAATGATGCCCAACAACATGCGCGGCCAGACCTCCGCCATCTATCTCCTGGTGGTGAACATGCTGGGTCTGGCCCTGGGACCGCTCATTTTGGCGGTTCTCACGGATTACATTTTCACGGTGGAAAGCTACGGCATCGAGGGAATTCGCTACTCCCTGCTCAGCTTGACGGTGGTAGCCCATGTGGTTTCCACCCTGCTTTTATGGAAATGTATGCGCTATTTTCGCGACAGCATGAATCGGCTTCGGGAGGTCACGGGCTAGTGGTCTCTCCACGCCTCCCGTGAAGTCGTGGGCTGGGGTTCCCGTGCATGGGTGGGATGGCAGGGAAGGCCGGCGCCCCCTCACCTTCGCCCCAGGCGCCTCAACTCTTGATCAGCCTGCCGATCGTCAAGCCCTGAACGACCACCGAAAACACAACCACCACGTATGTCATCACCAGGAACAGATCGCGTGCGAGTGCTTCTGGCAGCGAAAGCACCAGGGCGACGGAGATACCTCCCCGCAGTCCACCCCAGGTGAGAATCCTCACCACTCGGGGACTGAACTCGCGAAAGGGGCGAAGCAACAACACGGGTATCCCCACGCTGATCAGACGTGAAACCAGAATCAGAGGGATGGCTGCAAGCCCAGCAAGCAGTGCCGAAACGGACAGGGTTAACACCAGAAGTTCCAATCCGATCAAAACGAACAACACCGCGTTGAGAATCTCATCAACCAGTTCCCAAAAGGTATCCAGATGCTCGCAAGTCACTTGAGACATCGCCATGATGCGTCCGTGATTCCCTATCAGCAGCCCGATGACGACAATGGCGATGGGGCCTGAGACGTGAAGATGTCCGGCCAGAGCGTACCCTCCGGTCACCAGGGCCAGTGTGATCAGAACCTCTACCTGATAGTTGTCGATGCTCTTGAGCATCTGGTAGGCCACCCCGCCAATGGTCAATCCGAAAAGGACTCCTCCTCCTACTTCAGTAAGAAACAAAAAGATGACCTCTTGAGCCGTGACTTCCTGCCCTCCCGTGATGACCCCCAACAACACCAGAAAGACCACGACTCCCACGCCATCGTTGAAGAGCGATTCTCCGATGATTTTCGTTTCCAGACTCTTGGGGATGCGAGATGATTTGATGATACTCAAGACGGCAATGGGATCAGTCGGAGAGATCAGGGCCCCAAAGAGCAGACAATAGGTCCAGGGAATCTGGAGATCCAGAAATCCAAGAATCACCCATGTCGAAGTCCCGACCAACAGGGTCGAGGTCAACACTCCAAAGGTTGCCAAACAGCCGATGATCCACTTTTGCTGGGCTAGATCGCTCAAATTGACGTGCAGGGCACCGGCAAATAGGAGAAAGCTCAGCATGCCGTGCAGAACGGTCTGGTTGAAGTCGATGCTGGATAACATCGACCTTGCCTGCTGTTCCAACCCCGAATTCCACTGCCCTGCCACGATCAAACTGAGCGACAGGAGCAGCGCAATCAACATCAATCCGATGGTGGTCGGCAAGCCGATATAACGGTGATTAAGGTAACTGAACAGAGCGGACAGGGTGATCAGTACCGCCAGAATGTCGAACAGACTCATGATTTATTGATCACCGATCTCTGTATCCACGATGGGATCAATGAACTTTCCCCGACTTGCCGGCGGTCTCGGCCTCGGCCTGAGCCTTCTTGGCTTCAGCCACATTTTTGAACAACCACTCCGCCAGACTTTCAGCTGTCCGAATCGTCATGAGAGCCGTGAATTTGGTGGTTCGCTCCTTGGTCACATCGGCCGGGAATCGAGCGACCTCCTGGCCACTGACCACATCCACTTCGATTCTTTCAATCTCGGGGTTGGTCTCACAAAAAAGATGAACCTCGACCAGATCACTCATCCCGTCGCCAACAATGCCCCCGTAAGCTCCGTTGACCAGGGCCGCATAGTGTTGATCATCTTTTTTGAAGGTCAAAACCCCCTTGCTTTCAGCCATTTATGCATCTCCTCTCATTAGTTCCGGACCCCGCCTGATCCGATTCATTTTCAGTTATCCAACCTGATCGTTTCAAAAAGTGCTGAGTAGTCGGCGTTTGCCCATCCAAGTGTCATCGTCTTCTCCAGGACCGTCCGAATACCTCTCAATCCCGCCCCGTCAAGCCCCATCTCTTGAGCCGTGTCGAGGATCAGATCCACGTCTTTCAGGAGATGTCGTGTCGGGAAATTGGGATTCTCATAATCTCCCGACACCATCTGTGAAAGTTTCTTGTCAAAGGTGGGAGCGTACAATGCACTGCCTCGGAGAATCTCCATGAACTGCTCCACCGGAATGCCTTCGTGGGTCACGATCCCCAAACTGAGAGCAAAGCTCACGGTCAGAGAGGCAATCAATTGATTCAGGGCAAGCTTGAGGGCCGCCGCCTTCCCGACCGGACCGATCAAGCGAGGCTCGGGACCGAAACATCGAAACAACGGAGACCACTGCTCAAACATTTCCGGAGATGATCCCACCATCACGATCAAGCTGCCTTGTTCGGCCTGGGGGATACTCCCTAAAACCGGCGCCTCCAGATAGTTTCCCCCGACAGCCTTCACTTGCTGCTCCAACTCCCGACTCTCAGAAGGTCCGATGGTTCCCATTTGAATGACCGTGCGCATCGACAACTGTGCGCTGACCTCCTCCGAGAGCATCACCTCCTGGATCGCCGGAGCGTGGGCAAGCATTAACACCACGCAATCGGCCTGGCATATGGCCTGGACCGGTGTATCCACAACCTCTGCTCCGGAAGCTTTCAAGCTCTCGGCCTTCTCCCGGGTGCGGTTGTAGGCAACAAGCGAATAGCCCTGGCCGATAAGGCGCTCAGCCATCGGTCGCCCCATCAGCCCCGTCCCCAGAAATGCCACCCGTGGTTTTTCTGTTTCCACCATAGCTTGATTATGCCAGAGCTTGCCTTCCGGGGAAATTGAGAATCGCTTGCCCCCTGAGATCCGGAAGAGCGACAACGACCGTTTGCCGGAAGGACACCCCCTCAGCACGAACTTCATACCTGTGTAGAATAATGGCCCAGATGAAGGATCACCATGAGATCAACGGGCAACTGTGCAACCAGTGGAACCGCCAACTCTACCGGTGGTGGCATTCCTATAACCAGGAATATCTGTCCGAAGCACTCCAGAGGCCCCTGATCCGCCTTGGAAAGGGTGCGCAGCCGTTGGGATCATGGCATCCAGAGAGGCGGATCCTGACCATCTCTCAAGTCCACATCATGAGGGATCCCTGGACATCAGTGATGCATACCCTGCGTCATGAGATGGCTCACCAGTACGCGGATGAAGTCTTAAAACCGATCGATGAAGGCCCCCACGGTCCAGCTTTTCAGAAGGCCTGCCAACGACTTCGATGTCTTCCCGGATCAGAGACCAGACCGGGAAAACCGTGCCTACCGGAGGAGGAAAAGATTTTCCGCATACTCAAGAAAGTCCTTTCCTTGGCCAGCAGCCCCAACGAACACGAGGCCCAGGCGGCCGTGCAGAAGGCTCGATACCTGCTGACCAAATACAGCGTCGATCTGGTTGAGTTCGATCGGGAACGGAACTTCAGCTTCCGTTGTCTGGGGACGGTGAAGGGGAGACGAATGTCTTATGAACTCTGGCTGGCCTCGATCCTCAACCAGTTTTTCTTTGTGGAGGTTTTGTGGGCGGAAAGCTATGATGCCCTGCGCGGTCGATCGGGCTCGGTTCTGGAGATCTTCGGCACCGCCACGAACCTGGACATGGCTGAGTACGTCTACCACTACCTTCTCACCCTTCTGGATCACCTGTGGAAGAAGTACAAGACCCTCAACGGAATCTCGATCAATCGAGAACGACAGCGCTATTTCGCAGGCGTTCTGGAGGGATTCTATCGTAAGTTGCATGACCAGGAAGCCAGCCTTGAAAAGACCCATGCCCTGGTCTGGAAAGGTGATCCCCGACTGCAAAAGTTCTTCCGCTACCTGAATCCCCGCGTTCAGAGACGCTCTTGGGGCGGGCCCTCTCGAAACCAAACCTATGAGGATGGACGCCTGGAGGGGAAACGAGTCACGATACAGAGACCGATAGCTGAGAAAGGAACAGGATTGGCGGGGTACTTGAATAGCTGATCCCGGAGCGCTGGTCGAAGACCAGCGCGTTTAACGTTTCACGTTTAATGTTTCAGGTGAATCCGAAATGTGAGAGGCACCTCCGGTTGTCCCTACCCTTCTTTTTGTGGAACGTGAAACATGAAACGTAAGATGCGGCCAAGTGGAGCGAGGCCGCTCTTCAATAGGGAACATCGCCCCGAATCGTGGTCCGGTGAAGCCGGCGCACCTGGGGAAGTTCGACCACGCCTCCGCAAGCTCGGTGATTGGTACAGCGGTTGTCCCAAATCATGAGATCGTCCTGCTGCCACTGGTGACGATAGGTAAACCGGGCCTGATCCTGATGGGCCAACAGTTCATCCAGCAATTCCTCTGCCTCGGCCTCTTCCATGCCGGCGATGCCGACGGTGAAGCGCAGCGACACAAATAGCGACTTACGGCCCGTCTCCGGATGAGTACGGACAATCGGGTGCTCCACATCGGGAGTCAGGGCTCTGAGTTCTTCGGAATGCTCATCTCGATGTCTCAGATCAGGAGGGGGCAGACGGGGATTCAATCTCTGGTCAAACTGATGAATAGCCTTGAGATCTGCGATCCGATTCCGGGTCTTTTCCGGCAAGGTCTCGTACACCCGGTACAGATTGGCCCACTCGGTATCCCCACCCTTTTCGGCTACTCGAACCGCGTGAAGCAATGAACCCAGGCTGGGCTTGTTCATGTAAGAGAGGTCTGAGTGCCAGCCGGATCCCCCGTCGGCGATACTGAGCCGCTGGTTCTCTTCGTCGCGCTCATTGGTCAACAACAGAATTTCTGGATATTCCGCCAGGAGGTATTGTTCGCAAACATGGATCTCCAGATCTCCGAACCTGCGACTGAACTCGATGTGCTGCCGGGGAGAGAACTGTTGTTTTCGGAACAACAAAAGCTGGTACTCATGAAAGGCCTCCAGGATCTGATTCCAGGCCCCATCGTCCAGAGGTTGAGACAAGTCGACGCCGGTCACCTGACATCCGAGGGGCGCAGACAGAGGTTGGATAGAAATACTCATGGTAGTGAACTCCTCATCGAATTGTAGCAAAAAGCGTTCCTTGCAGGCCCCCTCTAAATCCCCTATGATTGGCGTCGAGACCGGCTGGAAGGCCTTTCTTCGAAGGAGACAATCGCGATGAATCGACCTGGCCCCAAGGCTGTATCAAGACCTCAGACACAGATTTTCCTGTTGCTGCTCACCTCTGTTTTTGCCGCCCACTGCGGAGAGGGTCTGGTTCCCGAACCGGTTGCGGCAGACACGATCTTTTACAACGGCAAGGTGGTCACGGTTGACGAAAGCTTCAGCACGGCCTCGGCCATTGCGATCAAGAACGGCAAATTCCTGGCTGTCGGCTCGGACCAAGAAATGCTCGCTTTGGCAGGACTCGCCACAGACCGGATCGATCTCGAGAATCACACGGTGGTCCCCGGGTTCATCGACAGCCACATTCATGCTTTGCGTCCCACCGGGCACACGGTGTCCCTGGACGACACCTCATCCATCGCAGAGATTCTGGCGGCCTTTGAAGAGAAAGTGGCTCAGGTTGCTTCAGGCACCTGGATCTCCGCCTTCCCCTTCATGAGCGTGGATCAGATCGAAGAACAACGGCTTCCCAATCGCTGGGAGTTGGACCGGGTCTCGCCCAACCATCCGGTTTTCATCTTCTACCACGGCCATCTGGTGGCAGCCAACAGCCGAGCGATAAGAGATGCGGGACTGGTTGGGATCACATCGGAAGAAGGCTGGGTGATCAAGGACCCCTCCACGGGAGAACCCAACGGATGGTTCTTGGAAGACATCGGACAGAGGATGCTGTCGTTCTTCTCACGGGGAGGTCCCGGGGAAATTCACGAGGAGATCCAACGAACCTCCAGACTCCTCAATGCCGCAGGCATCACCAGCATCATTTACCAAACCGCAGG
Organism: Acidobacteriota bacterium; assembly: GCA_036445815.1. Lineage (GTDB taxonomy): Bacteria > Acidobacteriota > UBA6911 > RPQK01 > JADFOI01 > JAPYTY01. Next base: position 7,304 of record JAZFRU010000281.1, read on the forward strand.
AACACCCACGCGCGACAGTTTCAGAGCCCTGGCTCAACTGAGACGTGAAGGTGCGCTCACTCTGAGATGGCGTTTTAACTACTCCCTTCCCCGGGCCGCGCCTGACGAAATATCCGAAACCATCGCCGGTCTGGGTCCTCCCACCGGCTACGGAGATGAATGGCTGCGCATGGGAGGCCTGGGTGAAATCAGCTTCGACGGATGGTGGGAACCCATGGATACGGCCTATGTGCGGGAGCCCTACGTGGGGTCCTACTCCAAGCACCAGGGTACCGGCGACCTCAGATTCGACCCTGAGTTCCTCAAGGCCGTGTGCCTGGCGGCCGCGGAAAACGACATTCAAATGAGCGTGCATGTTGCCGGAAGTGCGGCCCTGGATGAGCTTCTCGATATCTACGAGCAGGTCAACGAAGTTCACCCCATCAACGACAAGAGATGGACCATTGAACACGGCGCCTTTCTACCCAGCGAGAAGAATCTTCAGCAGGCAAGGGATCTGGGGCTGATCGTGACCACACAACAATCCATTTCCTACTTCAACCCGAAGGCCATTCAGAAAATGCTGGGAGAGCACCGAGCCTCCAATCTCTTTCCCAATAAAACCTGGCTGGAAGGAGGCGTGATAGTGGCCGGAGGGTCCGATTTTCCAGCCTCTCCCATTTCACCCCTTCTGGGAATCTATGCCAGCGTGACTCGAAAGACCATCAGCGGCGACCTGGGCCCGGAAGAAGCCATCACCCGTCAACAGGCTCTCGAACTCTACACGATCAATGCCGCCCGGATTTCCTTTGAGGAGACGCTCAAGGGTTCCATCGAAGCCGGCAAACTCGCCGATTTCGTGGTCCTCTCCCGGGATCTTCTGACGGTCTCCGAAGACGAGATCAAGGAGATCGAGGTGCTGAGGACGGTGGTGGGGGGAAAGACAGTGTACGAACAACCCTGACCGCTCGGGCGCTGGTCAAGGACCAGCGCGTTTCAAGTTCCACGTTCCACGTTTCAGGTTGGCACGATCTTGTAGCGGCCGCTCTGTGAGCGGCTTCCGGTGACGCCTGTCCGGAGGGCTGGTCTTCGACCAGCGCGTTTCACGTTTAACGTTTCATGTTTCACGAATAGTCGGGGCGCACGGCGTGCGCCGACTGATCATGCGGCAAACCCACTATGACAGCCGATCAGTGAACGGCTCTCCTCTTCTTCTTTCGTTAAACGTTAAACCTGAAACATGAAACGCGGCCGAGCAGAGCGAGGCCACTGCCCACGACAGGATCTATTCAGCCAAAAGAAGCCTCTTCTTGATTTCAGCGACGATCTCGGCGGGAGCCTGCGAGGCATCCACCACGATTCCCAACTTCGGTTCCTCCCAGGTTTCAAACTGGCTTTGGAGAAGTTCCTTTGGAAATAAATGGGGACCGCGTCGATCGATCCGCTCCGCCACCAGATGATCAGGCGCCGTCAAGAACACTGCTCGCACGGAATCAAAGCCATCGAGCAGGAACCTTCTATAACTCTCCTTGAGAAGCGAGCAGGTCACAATCGTGGGCAGATCTTCTCGTATAGCCGCCTCGATCAAACCCTTGAGGCGCTCGAGCCAGGGCCATCGGTCTTCATCGGTGAGAGGAACTCCGGCCTTCAATTTATTCAGATTCTCCGAAGGATGGAAGTCATCGCCCTCAGAAAATCCCCAACCCAGATTCTTTGCCAGGCAGCGTCCTACCTTGGTTTTCCCCACTCCGGCAACTCCGGCAATAATCACGACCTTGATACGAAGGGGAGTATCGACCAAAGAGTCAACTGAGGTGGGAAAGGTATCTATCATCAGGACACGACTACCCGCCAGGGCCACAATGCGCCTAGTTTTCCTGTGGTGAGTCTGCGGCCGTCGCATCACGATCCTCTGTCGTGAAGCGGATCACAGCGGTCTCGTCTCCGTAGAAACTACACGAACCTGAACTGCCCTAGCTGACAGGTCGAACATCTCTAGTTCTCACGCAGAGGGACGCACCTTCATCAAACCATTCACAAAGAGAGTGATCAAAATAATCATCGAGGCTTTGACTCCGACTTCCATCCAGGCCAACAGCAAATGTTCCCCGAAATTCCAATGCACCGCTATCAGCATCAGGGCAATCGCCACTCCGGCCACGAACGAATCCCGGCGGCTTTGATAAACGGCCACGCCGATCGCCATGAGCAGCAACAACAACCACACCGGAGGCCAGGTAGAGTAGAGAAGCCACGCCAGGAAAATATTGACCGTATAGTTTATCGTTACCCGAAGGCGTCCGATAAAGCGGGCATTCTCTTTGAGAAGGTAGATCGATACGTAGTTGAGGGTCACCGACAATAAAATGAGGGCTCCGGCCACCACAGCGGCCAGGGTTGGCAAAGGAGCTACCAACACTCCCGGCACCACGATGACCGCGGCCAACGGGGTCAAGTACTGATTGACATGACGAACCTTCTTTGCGGAAATGCCCCTTCGATCGACCCCCTTAAATTTCTCGGAACCAGCTTCTTCCTGCATGCAACCTCCTCATGTCTCGGCAAATTCCGACTCCCGATGATCACCTTGAACTCTCTTCACAACAGCCGGGTCATGGAGATGGGTTAGTCAACCACTCCACTAGAATAGATTATGATCCAATTTTTCGTCTTTCAGAAGTTTTTTTGAAAGGAAATCGATTGGACTTCAGAAAATATGTCTCTTCCACGACCTTCTACCTCCTGGTATAGGTGATTCGGAAGCCTCCCTGACGGGAAGAGAGCAGGATTCATTCCATCCCCGACAATAAAGCGAGAGGGTTCAGAAGGTCCGGTCAGATCGCGCCAGATATCGTCCGAATCCTTCTCGAAAACTGTCTCAGGATCACCCTGCACCAATCCCCAGCTACCCTCGGCGATCTCTTCAGCCAGTTGCCCGGGAGCCCAACCGGCACGGCCCACGTAAACACGCAGAGTGTGCGAATCCTGATCCTGCTGCAACAACTCCTGCAGCAACTCCCGGTCACCGCTGAAGTAAACCTCCTCCATCACCTGGGTGGCCAGTTCCGGAAGAGTATCGCTGCGAATCAGGAAGAGCAGTCCATTCAAGCCCACGGGTCCTCCGAAAAAGAGCCCCTTTGACTCCCTGTCCGAACCTTCCACATCCGGCAGGACTTCAGACAGCGGAATCGGCAACACACGATTGAGAATCAGACCCAGGGTACCGTCTTCCCCATGACTTAGAAGCAGCACGACACTATGTCGAAAGTTTGGATCCGTCAGGTCGGAACTGGCCACCAGGAACACCCCTTTCTCCGGGGTCACCGACTTCTGAGGAAGACTCGGATTCGGTTTTGCCAAAACCGGTTCCGTATACCCCTGGACTCCGCTCAGCACCAGAACAAGAAGCATCACAATCATTGCCATCATTCTCACAGGACCTCTCCTATGATTCTACAGCTTTACCCCAATTAGGCTCTGCTCAGGCTTCCCCACGGCTCGAAGAGAATGGAGCGCTGGACCTGACTCTGATCACATCCGTGACAGGAATCGTAGGGGAAAACACCTTCCAGGGAAGAGGGTTACCTTGACCCCTTCTCGGCTGCACTATACAATCCCGCCCCAGTATTTCCAATTGGGTCACCAGCGCAGAGGTGGGGGAGGGGAAAAGAGGCAACCCGCTGGTCCTGAACGGTTTCAAGCCTCCCGGTTGAGAGCCCAGGCGCCCACCGGTTCACGCCCCGCCCTGCCACGATTCCAATCGGGAAACGGACGCCATTTCGAGGAATAGAGGTGAACTCCATGAGTTTGTATCCCCACGATATGCTCCCCAGCAGGACCCAGGATGAGAGAGCCCGCCAGGACTTCGTCAAATCGTTCCGAGCCCACCTGGCCATGAAGATCAGAAGCGGTATGGGCCAGGTTTATCAGGCTCGCGTGAAACCCCAGTTCGAGAAAGAACATGGTCGTGAGCCACAGAAACGGAAAGAAGTCCGCCAGGCAATGACCCGGGATCCCTATTATCAGATGTGGAGTGCCCTGCAGAGGAAAAGCCAGGAGATGATGTACGACTCGGTGACGGATTCACTGGAACCCCGAAGGGAGGAATTGATCGAACGGGCCAAAGATCTGGGAAAGAATGCTCAGGGCACCCTGGAACTCGATCCCGAGCTGGAAATCCCGAGGTACCATACCGCAGCAGACATTCACATCATGCCCGGCGGCTACCACACGGATGTCGTCAAAGACGATGTGAGTGCGGGAGTTCTCTACGACGCCGCCATGGACATCTATGCCTTCGGCTTCATGGGGCCCAAGAACGACCTTCTGGCCCGCACCCTGATCAACTATTTCCAGAACCAGTATCCGGACCGCCAACCCGCCACCATTCTGGACATGGGCTGTGCCGTGGGGAATTCCACGACGGCCTGGAAAGAAGAATATCCCGCTGCTGAAGTTCACGGCATTGACGTGGGGGCACCGGTTCTTCGCTACGCCCATGGTCGAGCTGAATCGATGGACCTCCCCATTCACTACAAGCAGCAAAACGCCGAAAAGACCCACTATCCGGACGAGAGCTTTGACCTGGTCTTGTCCCACATCATGTTTCACGAAACCTCTCAGTCGGCACTTCCCCGCATCCTGGGAGAATCCTACCGATTGCTGAAGCCGGGCGGCATGATGCTGCACCTGGACATACCGGGAGGCGTGGACCCCTTCAGCAGCTTCGTCCTGGAGTGGGAGTGCCAGAATACCAACGAAAACTTCGCCAATATGTATCGTGCCACGGATATGGCCGCCACCGCCGTCAAGATGGGTTTCCAGAAGGGCAAGGCTCGAAATGAAAGCGCTCCTGCCAAAAGCTTCTCCCCCCACTTCAAGGCCTGGCCGGTGGTGGTCGGAGAAAAGTAGTCGCCGAATTATTCACCCACCGGATCAGCCCGGATAAGACAGTATCCGAACCCACTGCGATGGAGTATTTTTATGGCAACAACACCCACCAAGCCGGCACAGGACAATCCACCCAAATCCCTGAGAACGGCCAAGGGTAAGAAACCCCAATACTTTTCCGATCCGGGCATCGATAAGTTGCTCTCGATTGTCATATCCCTTGCAGGAGAGGTCTCCGTCTCCCGAGAACGCCTGGATACGATAGAACGTCTGTTGGCGGACAAAGAGATTCTGACCCCTTCCGAAATCGATCAATACCAGCCCTCCCAGGAAGTGGAGAGCATTCGAGCTCAACGACGTGCCCAGTTTATCGAGACCCTTCTGCGAGTGATGGAGGCGGAATTCGAAGAGATCACCCGCCCGGATATGCCCGGAAGCCGAGAAAAAATCCTGGAGTCTCTCACCTGAGGAAAGCATGACTCCTGCGGGAACATCGTCCTGTCGGGGGTAGGTATACAAGTATGGCAACTTCCGACCAGGACCTCTCCCCGCAAAACACGGAAGCCAAGCGATTCTACGGTATCTACATCGTCGTCTGTTCGGCCCTGATCTATTTCTTCAACAATGGAATGTCGCTGTTTGTTCCGCAAAACCTGTTTCCCCGTTTCATGGCGGAGTTTCAAGCCACTGCTGCAGAAGTCAGCAGAACCACTGCGCTCACCCTGCTCACGGCAGCCGTGATGGCTCCCTTTACGGGTGCGCTGATCGATCGCCTGGGCCCGCTGCGTATCCTCAGAATCGGGCTGGTGTGGATGGCCATCTGCTTTGCTGTCTACCCCTTTGCGGCATCTCTGAACCAGCTGTACCTGCTTCATGTGGGATTGGCCGTGGGCCTGTCCCTGTCGGGCCTCACGGTCAACGTTGTACTGCTCTCCAGATGGTTTGTGGCCAAAAGAGGTCGAG
>JAZFRU010000282.1:0-2058 GCA_036445815.1 Acidobacteriota bacterium
ATGCCGCCGTCGATATCACCGGTCTGAATCCGGACCAGATTCATGTCAACGCCACCTATGTGGGATGTGGATTGGGCCGGCGGGCCAGAACCGACTTCGTCGAGGAAGCCGTGCAGATTTCCAAGGCCACCGGGGATCCCATCAAGGTTATCTGGAGCCGGGAAGAGGACATTCAGAATGATCTGTTTCGCCCCGGCAATTCCCATCGAATCAAGGCGGCACTGGACGATGAAGGGAATGTCACGGCCTGGGCCCATAAGGTTGTGGCTGCCCAGTTTTCCGTTCGGCCCAACTCTCCGATTGATACCCAGGCCACCTCGGGCCTTACCCGGCTGCAGTATCAGATTCCCAATGTATCGATCGACTGGGTAAGACTGGAGAATCCGATTCCGGTCACCTTCTGGCGCTCGGTGGGGAGTTCTCACAACGGCTTCACGGTGGAGAGCTTCATGGATGAGCTGGCTCATGCGGCCGGCAAGGATCCCCTGGAGTTTCGCCTGCAGCATCTCAAGGAGAACAAACGGTTGCAGGGGGTCCTCGAACTGGTGGCGGAGAAGGCCGGCTGGGATAAGCCGCTGGTCGGAGCCGACGGACGCGGCATTGCCGGGTACTACTCCTATCGCAGCTATGTGGCTGAGGTTGCCGAGGTCTCTGTGGATAGAAGGACCGGCAAGGTGAAGATCCATCGGATCGTGTGCGCCGTTGACTGCGGCCCGCATGTCAATCCCGACACGGTCAATGCCCAGATGATGGGAGCCATCCACATGGGGATCAGCGCTTCTTTCAAGGAGAAAGTCCACTTCGCGGATGGCGGCGTCAAATCCGCCAACTTCTTTGACTATCAGCTCCTGCGCATGAGCGAGTCGTTCCCTGTGGAAGTCCATATCATGGATAGCGATGAGGCCCAGGGTGGCTGCGGTGAACCGGGCCTTCCCCCAGCCGCACCGGCCGTGGCCAATGCCATCTTCGCGGCAACTGGAGCCAGGCTCCGCCAGCTGCCCATGACCCCTGAACGGGTACTGGATGCATTGAGTCGAGTGTGAGGGGCTGTTCTTTGAGCGGAATCTGGATAGCTAAGTAGGGGCGTACGGCCGTACGCCCACAAGGCCATCTTTCATTGGTGACCGATAATAGGGCGCACGCCGTGCGCCCCTACTCAATCCATCCACGAGCTGATGTAGCTTCGCACGCGGCTCTCTTAATCTTCCGTGAAACCTGAAACCTGAAACGCGGCCGCTCTTCGACCGGCTCATTAGTTCTTGCGTGGAACGTGGAACCTGGAACGTGGAACGCGACCGAACGGAGGGAGGTCGCTCCCTTCAAAGGGGTTCGATCTCAACCGTTTCCACGGATCGGAAGTGTGCCTTTCGGGTCTGAAAAAGCCCAATGGCCGCCACCACGCCGATAGCGCAGCCGATGGCGTGGGTCCGATAGCTCACGTCTGGTGACAGATTGGTGGGAATCAGTACGATGAGTCCGATCCCCACAGCGTGCAACAGACGTTTGGTCAGCGGACGGGTTCTCTGGATCAGGACATACAGTGTCAACCAAAAGCCTGCCATGAGATAGACGACGCCCGATGCCCCAACCAGGTGAATATTTCCTCCGTAAGTCAGGAGCGCACAGTAGTTGGTCAGAGTGCCGAGCAAGAGGACCGAGGTGGGATAGATCCAGAATCCGAAATACCCATACAGCAGATAGGAGAAAAAGGTGAAGAACAGGGCATTGGCAAGGAAATGACGCAGATCGGCATGGACTCCTATTGCCGTGAGCAATCTCCAATACTCATGATCGCCCAGGACCCTGTCGGGGACGGCTGCCAGAAGTCGAAATAGTTGGGGATCCCTCCAGCAGAGCAAGGAAACAAGCAGGATGATCATCGTGCTGATGAGGGCAATCAAGGGGCTCTCTTTGCGAGGCCTTCGATAAAGGAAGGTACTCTTGATCCGGACTTCGAACTCTTCTAGCATAAGGTGTAGAAAATCATATCTCATCCGGGGCTGACCTTGAATGCGTAGGAGTGGATTGACTGAATTAACAGGGGAGCCTCAAAAAAAG
>JAZFRU010000283.1:0-2665 GCA_036445815.1 Acidobacteriota bacterium
TGGAACGCGGCCGAGCAGAGCGAGGCCGCTCCCCGCTTGACTACTCTCCCCTCAACGGTGACCATTACCGGCTAGGGATGCTCAAGAACTTAAAGCACATCGGACCGGGTGCCATCGTGGCTTCCGCCACCATTGGGGCCGGAGAAACGGCTCTGGCCGTACGCGTCGGTGCCTGGGGAGGGTATGATTTACTGTGGCTGATTCTTCTGGCCGCTGTGACCAAGTCTTTCCTGACGCTCTATCTTTTGGGGCGGTATTCGGCAATGAGTGGGGAGGCCGTGGCAGATCGATTGGTGAACTTTCCTGGGCCCAGGGGATGGGTGCTTTGGACTGTGCTGGTTCTGGAAGCCCTGGTCGCGCCGTTGGTCTTTGTGGTGATCGCCGTTCCCTGCGGTCAACTGATGAGTCAGGTATTGGCAGCCGCCGGGGTGACCATTTCCTATAAATGGCTGGCCCTCTTATTTGTGAGTCTGGCCATCGGAGTGGGCATGGTTCAGCGCTATGGGACGCTGGAGAAATCTCAGTTGATCGTTTGTTCCATTTTGTTGGTCGGAACGGTCACGGCCACAGTTATGGTCGGGCCCAATCTGGTGGAAATCGCCAAAGGCCTGCTGGGATTTGGTCGCGTCCCCTCTTATCCCGATTGGCTTCCCCCCGAAATCAGCAACCGAAGCCAGTTGCTTGAAATGGCTTCAGTCTTCGGGTATGCCGGAAGCATTCCCATGAATTATGTCGTGTATTCCAACTGGGTGCTCATCAAGGGATGGACCGTCAGTCGTTCCGGACGTTCTCGTGCCGATTTTTCTCGAGCCCTGGTGCCTTTGAAATGGGATGTGGGGTTCAATGCGATTCTGGTGCTGGTTGTGACTGGGGCCTTCATGATTGCAGGCGCAGCCATTTTACGGCCGCTGCACCGGATTCCGGATGGGTTTGATCTCCTGACCGAGCAAACTCATATTTTTGCCCAGATCTCGCCTTTGATGATCCCTCTTTACTACCTGACCATCCTCACGGCCTTGTGGGGCACCCTGAATGCTCTTCCCGACATCTACGTCAGAGGTGCCCACAGCTTTCTGTGCCAGCTCCTGTCCCGGGATCTGGATTATGGCAAGGTGATGAAGGTCTTCGCGGTGACCATGCTGGCGTTGACCTGGCTTTTTATCTGGACCGAAACGACGCCCATTTTCATGATTGACCTGGTCGCTCTTTTCAGCACCAATATTGGCGTGGCGATTGTCTGTATGGCGGCGCTGTGGCTGGATCGGCAACTTCCCTCCGAGCGGAGGGTCTCGCCCTGGATCTGGTGGGCCACCGTTGGTTCGGCCCTGGTGATCAACTTCATGTCACTGGTCTCGGCTCGAGAGGTGATGGGCAAGTATTTATAGGCGTGGGTGGGTGGGGTCCTGGGCCCTACTTTCGGAGACAGGAGACAAAGAATGAAATATCGGAATCTGGGGCGGACCGGGTATGCGATCTCGGAGATCGGGTTCGGTTCCTGGGGGATTGGGAAACAGCTATGGATCGGGGCCGACGATTCTGAATCGTCGAAGGCCCTTCATCGGGCGGTTGACCAGGGACTCAACTTTATCGATACCGCTCTGGCTTATGGCGACGGTCACAGTGAGAGGTTGGTGGGAAAGGTTCTGAAGGATCGTGAGGAAAGAATCTACGTGGCCACCAAGGTCCCACCCCAGAACAAAAGGTGGCCGGCGTCAGGCACTCTCGAGGAGGCCTTTCCTCGCCACCACCTGATCCAATCCGCTGAGACGAGCTTGCGAAATCTTGGGGTCGAAACCCTCGATCTTTTTCAACTGCATGTCTGGAGTCCTTCCTGGATCCAGGATAACCAGTGGTTCGAGACGCTCAGTGAACTCCGGGAGCAGGGCAAAATCGCTCACTTTGGAATCTCGGTCAACGATCATCAACCGGAAACGGCAGAAGAACTGGTCCAGTCGGGCCGAATCGATACAATTCAGGTGATCTACAATATCTTCGAGCAGGCGCCTGCCGATCGCCTGTTCCCCCTGTGTCAAGAGAAGGGGGTGGGCGTCATTGCCCGCGTCCCTTTTGATGAGGGTGCTCTGACCGGTAGCATCACGTCGGAAACGAGGTTTCCCAAGAAAGATTGGCGCAATTTTTACTTTCAGGGAGATCGTAAGGAGCAAGTCCAGCAGCACCTCCAGAAACTGGAAGGGCTGCTGGACAGGGAAACTGGATCTTTTCCGGATCTGGCTCTGAAATTTTGCCTACACTCTCCAGTCGTGAGTGCGGTGATTCCGGGGATGCGTTCGGTAAGGCATGTCGAGGCTAACCTGGCGGTCTCCGGCCAGACGCCGCTTTCGGAGGAGAGGATCGGGGAGCTTCGAGAGCATCGCTGGGATAAGAATTTTTACGAGAGAGGTTGACCCCTGACCGCTGGTCTTCGACCAGCGCGTTTCACGTTTAAGGTTTCACGTTTCACGTGGGGCCGGAGTGTGGGAGGCGCCTCAGTGCGCCGAATCGTGACCACCAAGACACAGCAAGAGATTTACTACAGAGGCACAAAGACACAGAGAGGATAATTCTTTCCTTTTCCCTTTCCTCCCATTTCAGGCAACACAGGTATGGCGCACTGCCCAGACTGTCTCAAACCCCGAAACATGTAGGGCAGCACAGATGGGGATCC
>JAZFRU010000284.1:0-5284 GCA_036445815.1 Acidobacteriota bacterium
GGCCACAAAGTTGATGGGCAGATTCTCTTCGGCCAGAATCTCATTGGCAAACACGTTGGTGACGGGCACTTCCCCGGTAGGAATCAAAAAATAATCGGTGCCGCTCACATGAAACAGCTCTTCTTCAAATTTGGGCAAATTGCCGGTTCCAAAAAAGGAGGCCCGGTTGGCCATGAAGGGCGGAAGAATTTCTCGATAACCATGTTCCCTCACATGGACATGGAGCATGAAGTTGATCAGAGCCCGCTCCAGCAACGCTCCATCCCCGTAGTAGTTGGTAAAGCGCGCTCCCGTGATCTTACTGGCCCGCTCCGGATCCAGAATTCCCAGGCTGGCTCCCAGGTCGACGTGATCCTTGACCTTGAAATCAAACTCAGGAATCGCTCCCACTTCCCTGACCACGGTATTGGCCAGCTCATCGGGCCCTACCGGAACGCTGGGGTGAGGAAGATTCGGGATTTCGGACAGAAGGTCGCGTACGCCGGCCTCCAAAGATTTGATCCTTTCATCCAATCCCTTGATTCGAGCGGAGACCTGCTTCATCTCCTGGATCTTCTGGCCGGCATCTTCGCCGGCCTTCTTCATCTCGGCAATCTCGTCGCTGGTCTTGTTGCGAAGCGCTCGAGACTCCTCCCATTCCTGCCGAACCGACCGCTCCTCCTGATCCAGCGCGAGAAAGGCATCCCGGTCCAGTTCAAAGGCCTTTCCGCTGAGCCGCTCCTGAACGGAGTCGAGATTCTCTCGCAGCATATTCCGATCCAGCATTTCCTCTACAACCTCAGGTCCTTCAAATATTTACGGAAGTCTTCTCCCACCTCCGGATGGTCCAGCGCAAACTGAACCGTGGCCATCAAGTACTCCAGCTTGTTCCCCGCATCATACCGCACACCCCGAAAGCGGTAGGCATACACGGGTTCCTTTTCAAGCAACCCCTGGAGGGCATCGGTGAGCTGGATTTCCCCTCCGGCCCCGGGCGAGGTGGCGCGAAGGGCCTCAAAGATTCCGGGGCTGAGAATATATCGGCCAGGAATGATCAGATTGGAGGGCGCGTCCTCGAGTGCAGGCTTCTCGACCAGGCCCCGGACTCGATAAAGGCGATCGTCGTGACCTTCCACGGGCTCAACTGCCACCACCCCGTAGCGGGACACGGCTTCCGGAGGAACCTCCATCACCGCCACCACGCTGGCTTGGCAAGATTCGTACACATCCAGAAGCTGCTTCAAACAAGGCACTTCACCGGTGAAGATATCGTCCCCCGAAAGGACTGCGAAAGGCTCTCCATCGAGGAGCTCCTGGGTGACCAGGACGGCATGGCCCAATCCCAGAGGTTCCTTCTGGCGAACCGAGACAACGGAAACCATCTCCGCGATTTTCTGGATCTCCTCGAGGGCCTCGGTTTTCCCCAGTTCGCGAAGCCTTTGCTCGAGCCTCCGGTTGTGGTCGAAGTGATCCTCGATCTCGCCCTTTCCCTGGCCCGCCACAAAGACAATATTTTCAAGCCCGGACTGGACCACCTCCTCCACCACATATTGGATGATGGGTTTATCCACGATGGGCAGCATCTCCTTGGGGATCGCTTTGGTGGCCGGAAGAAACCGGGTCCCCAGACCCGCCGCTGGAATGACGGCCTGTCGAACTCGTTTGATCAACCCTCCGCTCTCCTTTCTATCCGCATAAAGGGATGATAGCATGGAGGTTCTAGGGAGGGAAGACGCGCCTGCTTCAGGATCCGCCAACTTGACAAAACCCCGGCAGGAAACGTATATTCCCCCTCGGGTAAACGTCTATGCCTCTTTACGAACACCGCTGTGAAAAGTGCGGAGAAATCACCGAGACCATTCAGAAATTTTCTGATCCGCCTCTGACCACCTGTGAGGCCTGTGGGGGCAAGCTGGAACGCCTCCTCTCCTCTTCCTCCATCCAGTTCAAGGGGTCCGGATGGTATGTCAATGACTACGGCAAAACAAATGGTCAGAGTGGCGAGAGCAAGGAGTCTTCTGAAAAGCCGAAGAAAAAAGAGGCCGTCAAATCTTCTGATTCAAAGAGCACGTCCAAAACCGAGAAGGACACCCCTGCGAAGTAGCGGCCCAGCGGGCGCTAGTGTGAAGTAATCGCCTTGAAAGTACTTGTCATCGGTTCAGGTGGCCGGGAACACGCCATCATCTGGAAGATCAGTCAAAGCCCCCAGCTCGAAAAACTCTTCTGTGCTCCTGGCAATGCCGGAACCAGCCAACTCGCCAACAACATCCCGATTTCTGCCGACGACACCGACGGTCTCCTCAATTTTGTGCGATCCAAAGGGATTGGCCTCACGATAGTGGGCCCGGAAGGCCCCCTGGTCAATGGAATTGTCGATCGTTTCGAAGAAAACGGCCTGGCCGTGGCGGGCCCCTCCAAGGCCGCCGCAATTTTGGAAGGCAGCAAGACCTTTTCCAAGGAGTTCATGAAGCGCCACTCGATTCCCACAGGGGCTTACCAAACCTTCGATCAGATGGACCTGGCCGAGGAGGCCCTGCGAGACCCCCAACTCAACTTCCCGGTTGTTTTGAAGGCGGACGGCCTGGCAGCAGGCAAAGGCGTCTTCGTCTGTGCCGATTTAAAGGAGAGCCTCGAGGCCCTCACGGCCATCATGGGAGAAAAGAGGTTCGGGAGCTCCGGAGATCACCTGGTCATCGAGGAATTTCTGGAAGGGGAGGAGACGTCTTTCATGGTCTTCTCCGATGGCGTCAATGTCCTTCCCATGGTGCCCTCACAAGATCACAAGGCTATTTACGAAGGCGACCAGGGGCCCAATACGGGCGGCATGGGAGCCTATTCGATCGATGCTATTCTGTCGGATGAACTGCGCCAACAGATTCTCGATGAAGTCATTTACCCCACTATTCGGGGGATGTCCCAGGAGGGACGGCTCTACCGCGGCATCCTCTATGCGGGCCTTATGCTCACCCGGAACGGCCCCAAGGTTCTGGAATTCAATGTCCGCCTCGGGGATCCAGAAGCACAGGTTGTTCTCCCCAGGCTCAAGAGTGACCTTCTGGCCATCCTGCATGGGACGGCTCAGGGCAACCTCAACAATGTCGATCTGGAATGGAGCAGCGACGCCGCCGTCTGCGTGGTACTTGCGGCGGATGGATATCCGGGAACCTATGAAACAGGCATGGAAATCTCCGGACTGGCAATGGCCGTTGAGGATAAGAACACCCTCGCCTTCCACGCCGGAACGAAATTGAAGCAGGAAAAGGTGGTCACCAGTGGCGGTCGCGTCCTGGGGATTACCTCTCTTGCGCCCACCCTTCGGGCAGGGATTATTGGAGCTTACGAAGGGGTGAACAAAATTCATTTCGAAGGGATGTACTGTCGTCGGGATATTGCCTCCAAAGGAATTGATAAGTCAGAAAGGAATTGACATGACGACTCCCAAGGTCGGAATCTTGATGGGCAGCGCCTCCGATGCCGGAGTCATGGCCCGGGCGGCCCAGATTCTTGAGGATTTTGAGGTTCCCTACGATATGAAAGTTCGCTCGGCCCATCGCACTCCTCAAGAGACGGCAGATTACGTCCAGGAGGCCGAAAGTCGCGGCATTCAGGTTTTGATTGCCGGAGCTGGCTATGCCGCTCACCTGGCGGGGGCCGTGGCGGCCCATTCGACTCTTCCGGTTATCGCGGTTCCTCTGGATTCCTCTTCGTTGAAGGGAATGGATTCCCTGCTCGCATCGGTTCAAATGCCCGAGGGGATTCCTGTAGCCTGCATGACCATCGGGAAGGCCGGCGCGGCCAACGCGGCCCTCTTTGCCATTCAAATCCTGAGCCGGAGCGATCCGGCACTGGCCGAAAGGTTCAAGGAACATCGAAGGAAGATGCGGGAAAAAGTCCTTGCCGTGGAGCTTTAGGGAAGCGCTGGTCGAAGACCAGCGCGTTTCAAGTTTCACGTTTAACGTTTCACGAAAGTCCGGATTCGGCGCACTGAGGCGCCTCCCACATTCCGGAAGCCGCTCATAGAGCGGCCACTACACTTGCTCGCCAATCGAACGGCCGGAAACCAGAAAAGAATTTTCTTCGCTTCGCTCAGATAAAGGCGGCTTCTCTGTGTCTTTGTGTCTCTGTGGTGAAAGAGCAGCCTCGCTCCGCTCAGCCGCGTTTCACGTTCCAGGTTCCACGTTCCACGGAAGAAAAGGGACCAGATTCTCCTCCCTGTCTCGGTGGTGAAAAGCTAGCCTCGAAAACCCGCCAACAACCAGTTTCTCCCCGTTTCTCCCTCTTTCCGATAGGAGTAAAACAGGTCCGTGCGACAAGCCGTACACATGCCTGAGTCAAAGATTCGGGTCACGCCCAGCTCTTGGATCTGCCTCTGGTTGGCCTCGACCAGATCCAGGCGATCTCCTTCGAAGAATTGATCCACTTCATGTCCCTCTTGTTCGAACTCACCTTTTATTTCAGGGCCCACCTGATAGCAACACTTGTGGATGCAAGGCCCGATGGTCACGGTCACATCCTGAGGGGACGCGCCGGACACCTTCAGGAGTCGGGCAATCCCCCGAGCGGCAATTCGATCGCGAGTGCCCCTCCAGCCCGCATGCAGCAGGCACACCTGGCCCTTTGCAACCGCTAAAATGGGAAGACAGTCGGCCGTTCGGATCACCGGATATCGGGCAGAAGACTCCACCAGCACACCATCGGCGGGCCCGATCAGGGAGGGGTCAGGCTCAGGGGGAAAGGCCGAATTCAAATCCACCACCTGATTGGAATGAATCTGCTGAAGGAAGATTAATTGACCAGGCTGGATTCCCAGAACCCCGAGAAGGGCTTCTCTCTCGCTCCCAACCAGTGCCTCCCGATTTCCCTCGTTGAAGGCAGCGCCACTCTGACGTAAAGTAAAGGCGTGAACGAGGCCTGGAATCTGCTCCAGTTCTTGAAAAACAAAGAAGGTGGTTCCGCCCATTTTCTTTTCGCAGAACATCCGCCCGAAAGGCTAACACAGGTCTATGATCGTCGGCATTGGAATTGACATCGTGGAAATTGGCCGCATCCGCACGGCTCTTCAAGACACCCAGACCATGGAACAAAAGGTCTTCACCCCGGAAGAGATCAGTTTCTGCTCCAAGAGAAAGAACAAGTATCAGCACTTCGGAGGACGTTTCGCCGCCAAGGAGGCGGCCTTGAAAGCCCTCGGCACCGGTTGGAGTCAGGGAATTCGCTGGAAGGACGTGGAAATCACCAGCGCCGATTCTGGACAACCAATTCTCACCTTGCATGCCAAGGCCAGAGAGTTCTTCGAAAACTCCGG
>JAZFRU010000285.1:0-5946 GCA_036445815.1 Acidobacteriota bacterium
GTCAGACGCTGGATCTCTTGCGCCACGGGGTCTCAGGAATTCACTTTTACGTTCTGAACCAATACTTTCACATTGCCGAGATCATGGAGCAGATACGCCCTGCCCTCCGGAAGAAAAGGGATTCAGAGTAAAAGAGCGACCGCTACAAGAGCAAGCCACCTGACCGAGGTAGCTAGTTCTTACAGCCTGGAGTAGGGGCGCAAGGCTTGCGCCCGCTGCAAGGTCTATGATGTTAAGAGGGCGCACGGCCCTAAGAAATTGGCTCGATTTGGAGAGATAAGGAAAGGAAAACTTATCTTCTCTGTGTCTTTGTGTCTCTGTGGTGAGATTTCTTCTCTGTGGCTTGGTGGTGTAAGGGCTAGCGCGGTTTCGGTTCAGGAGGGCGGGCGGATGACGGCTGGACCTCCCAATGAAATGAAGCCAGCATTTCCTTGAAGGGAGGAATCGCACTTTCCAGTGAGTCCCGGTGGTTCGAGGAGAGGACAAAGGTCACGAAAAATCCAGGGACTTCAGTGACCGCCACGATTTCATCCCGCTGGCCCGGGCAGGAGTGTGTCCTGACCAAATATTTCCTTGAAGAAACCACCTTCAGATCCAGCTCCTGGATCTCATAGAAAGGGCAGGTCTTCTGAAACTCTTCGGCGTCTCGGTCCACGAAAGCCTCGAGCTTCTGGTCGGCGCCTCTGGGGGTAAACCGGCCAAATGCCACGACGGAAGATTTCCTCCAACTGCTTGAAGCGGGATGCATGACAAAATTAGCGAGTTGCACCGCCGCCCCGAAATCAATCTTCCAGCCGTCCGGCTCGGTAAGGGAAAGGATGAAGCCCTTCCCTCCGATTCGAATGGTATTGCCCCCCCTGAGGGATCCGCACAGGACTAAAAGAACTCCCAGGATCGCTATCCTTTTTCCCATCAAGAAAAGCCTACCACTTTGATGGCACTGGGCGGAATAGCGGGCCGCGTCGGGACGCCTGCGGTGATCCTGATGGGGCCTTCTATACCTGCCTTCAGCGGCTCCATCGAAAACCCGTCCATGGCACTCGGTCGACTACTTCTTTTCTTCGCGATCTTCCCCTTCTTGAGATAGACTTCACCCATCTTGCAACCAGAAAACTTGGGGCTGTTCAGCCTGCTGGCTTTTACTCCGATTCTAACGGTCGGAATTTTACTGGTCGGCTTTCGGATTCCGGCCAAAAAAGCCATGGCGCTGGCCTACGTCGTCACCATCATGATCGCCTGGGGCATATGGAAGGTCAAAGTGGCGGTGATCGTTGCCGCCAGCTTACAGGGATTCCTGCTTGCGGTCTCACTGCTTTACATCGTCTTTGGGGCGCTTCTCTTGCTGGCCACATTGACTCATAGTGGTGCCGTCGGAACGATTCGGGAGAATTTCGCAAGAATCAGTCCCGACCGCCGAATTCAGGCCATCATTATCGGTTGGCTGTTTGGCAGCTTCATCGAAGGAGTCGCCGGATTTGGAACTCCTGCAGCCATTTGCGCCCCGTTGCTCCTGGCGCTCGGGTTTCCCGCCATGGCCGCCGTTATGGTGGGGCTCATCATCCAGAGCACGCCTGTTTCATTTGGAGCCGCAGGCACTCCCATTCTTATTGGAGTGGCGGGCGGGTTGGACTCATCACTGGTCCAAAACTACCTGGCTGCCGAAGGCATCGAATTTTCCCATTATCTCAGGGCTATTGCCGTGAGGGTGGCGGCCATTCACGCCCTGACCGGAACCCTGGTGCCCATTTTTCTGTGCTGCCTGCTGACCGGATTCTTCGGTGCCCGAAAAAGCTTTCGAGAAGGGCTGACCGTGTGGAGATTCGCGCTTTTCGCATCCGTGAGTTTCACGGGTCCTTACTACCTCTGTGCTTACTATCTGGGACCTGAATTTCCCTCTTTGCTGGGCGCCGTGATCGGGTTTACCCTGGTGATCCTGGTGACTCGGCAAGGCTGGCTGGTGCCCTCCCCCCACTGGGACTTCCCCCCGAGAAATCTCTGGAGCGACCACTGGATGGGTTCGATCCACCCCGAAAAAGCAGAACCTGCCCGTATGAGCGTCACCAAGGCATGGCTCCCTTACGGCCTGGTGGCGGGCCTGCTGCTGGTGACTCGGCTGCCCTCCCTGGGCCTGCAGCATCGACTATCGGCGATTCAGATCGGACCCACCAATATCCTGGGAACCGGAATCGGCCAACAACTCCAACCCTTTTATCTTCCCGGGTTCATCTTCATTGTGGTCTGCCTCGCGACCTATGGTTTTCATGGAATGAGTTGGCAGGGAATCAGACTGTCCTGGGTCATGGCGGGAAGACAGATTCAAGGCGCCATGGCGGCACTGTTATTTGCCCTTCCCATGGTTCGACTCTTCATCAACTCTGGAGCGGACTTTAACCTCTCCGGACTGGACAGCATGCCCTTGGCTCTGGCAAGAGGAGCGGCCGCTCTGGCGGGCGGGACCTGGCCGTTTTTCGCTCCCTGGATTGGAGCCCTGGGAGCTTTTGCCGCCGGGAGCAACACGGTTTCAAACTTGATGTTTTCACTGTTCCAGTTTGCCACGGCCCTACAGATCCAGGTTGAACCCCTGACCGTGGTGGCGGCCCAGGCGGTCGGAGGGGCGGCAGGAAACATGATCACGGTCCACAACGTGGTGGCTGCATCGGCCACCGTCGGGTTGTTGGGCCGCGAAGGTGCACTAATCCGCTTGACACTGATTCCAATGACCTATTATTGTCTGATGGCAGGAGCCCTTGCCTTTCTCTGGACCTACGGCCCCGGAGTGAACCTGGGTACGGCGGTTCTTTTGATTCTCGGCGGCACCTTGGGTTTGCTGGCGCTCAAAATGAAATGAGTTGGGTGAGTTTAATGCTCGGTATCAGGAAATAGGGTTGGATTGGGGCTGTTTAACGGAAAAACAAATGCTATGATAAACCTCAAAGGGGTAAGGAAATGAGAAGATTCATATTAGTTGCGGTGTTGTTCCTATCTTTTCCAGGGTTTGTGCTTGGCCAAGGTCGAGCGACTCTCTCCTCTCCCGTTCTGAAAACAGAACCTGACGCCATTACCTTCACCACTCGTTTCTCAACCTTCGTGGACGGTAATGACTATCGCATCGGGGTTGGCACCTCAGGGGACGAACTGACGGGTGCTCAGTTTGAGCTCTCTCAAGGAGGCTCAGCTCTTTCCAAGGAACTCTTCAGCTTCAGCCAGGGATTTGCCAAGGCCTACTTCGACCTCGACGAAATTCAGGTGCAGGGGTTCTTTTTTCCATCCGCGGAGCTGCCCAGTGCAGGCGAAGAGCTTGTCTTGAAAGTCGTCGTCCCGCGCTCCGAGGCGGAGAAAGCCAAGAGGCTCTTCATCATCGTCACCAAACAGTTCGGACCGGACACCTGGTACATCATGGATGGTGCGGAGATCAACGATACTCACTGGTAGGGCGCGGGCGCTTCACGCAGACCCGAATAAACGCCAGCCCGAACCCGCAGCGGGGCCAGTCCCCGGGGCTTCCCATCCCGTTACTTCCCGGGTCTAAACCCTGAAAGATAACCCATCATGGCTCTCCCCGTTGCCCACTCCGCTGTGGCCCTAGCGATGACGCGTTCCCGGGATCCCCTGGTCTGGGGTTGCCTGGTGATTCTGTCGATCCTCCCCGACTTTGACTTTGTCCTGGTTTGGGGTTTTGGCCTTCCCATTAATACTTTCCACCGAACCTTCTCTCATTCGTTGCTTTTTTGTGTGGGACTGGCACTTGTTTGGTGGTGGGTGCGCCCGCATCGGCTGAAGGCCCTTTCCCCCGCGCTGGTGGGCGCCGTTCTTCTCAGTCATGGTTTCTTGGATATGCTCTGCACTTCTGACGCTCTCGACCATGGAGTGGTTTTTTTCTGGCCCCTCAGCAATTACCACATGGGCTGGCCGATTCTGGTTCCGTTGTATCAATGGTTCGGAACCTCCCCCTTCAGTCTTGACGGGGCGATTCGGTTCACTCTACTTGAGTTGTTGCTGGCGGCTCCCCTTTGGATATCGGTGAGAACCATCCGAGATGGGCTGCGGTCGCTGGCCTGGAAGCGATGGCCCCCGGAGAGTGAGCCGGGTTCCCGGCAACTGGATCAGGGGGAGCTCACCGGGGCACCGTAGAGCCCCCCTAGATAATGAGCCTCACGCCGCCAAGCTCGGCCAGTCCGTAAAGAAAATGATCGCCCGGTGAGCCAATGAACATGAAGTTGGCGGGGATCTGCCATTTGGCGGAGAGTTCCTGGATCAGAGCGGGTCGAAAAAGTCCCAGGATGACCACAAACTCAACATCGATTTCCGGGTAGGCCTCATCCAGAAACTTGAGGTTCTTCTCCAGCTGAGGAGGGACGTCTCCCTCTTTTTCCACCACCGTGACCACCTTGATCCGATTGGTGTGCTCATTTCGTCTGACATAAAGCATGGCGTCATTCAAATGGGCGATGTGGTCCCCTCGAGTGAAAAACACCATCTGCTGGCCGCTGATCCTCTTGATTCGGGTATGAATGGTCTCGGAAAGGCTGCTGGTCATCCCGGTAATCGTTTCACTGATGCTCTGGACAAAGAACAGACAGGCCTTCAAGATGCCGATCCTTCCCAGCATGATCACAACCACCAGGACGGTGGGGATAAAATAGATGAAAAAGACCCGGGTGTAGGTCGGATTCATGATGACGTTGCCGGCCAACCCCGCTAAAACCGCAGCGATGCCCACCAGTACGGCCGGCCAGGAAGCCTTCACAGGCCGGGGCAGTCGTGCTCGCTTTACCTTCAGCAGGATGTTGCCGATTCCGAAAAGAACCATCACGGCCAGAAACGAAATCGTATAGACCCCTGCCAGTGCCTCCAGTTCCCCCTTCGTGACCACCAGCACCGATACCCCTAACAGGAAAAACCCGATGATGATCCGGTGGGATGCTCCCCGCCGGTTCTTTTTTAGCAAGAATTGAGGCAGACACCGGTCCAGGGTCATTCTCCTCACCAGGCCGGTGACGCCCACAAAGGACGTCAGCACGGCACCGCTGAGCACCAGGGTGGCATCGACCGAAATCAGGGTGGCCAGCCACTGTCCACCGGCCAGATTCCCCATGTAGGCCAAAAGGGTCTCCTGGTGCTGGGCAACCTCGGGGATGGGAACCAGAGCCAGGGCCAGCAGCGCAATGCCCGGATTGAAAATGGTGACGGCAATCCACATGTTCCGCAAGGTCTTGGGAAAGACGCCCTCCGCCTGTTCCTCCACGAAGTTTGAAGAGCTTTCAAACCCTGAGATTCCCAGCATGGCCGCCGCAAAGCCAAAAAGGAGGGCACGCCCCAAATTGCCCTCGGTGGGCAAGCTAAAATTGGAAACCAGTACATTCAGTCCGTTGAACGAGACGAAGAGTACGCCCACCAGGATCAGCAAGCAGAGGGTAAAAATGTGGAACAGGAAAATAGCGACGGCCACCCGGGATGATTCCTGAATGCCAAACGAGGTCAGGATCACGAACAATCCCAGCAGCGCAATAGTCCCTGGCAAAAGCGGCAGGGAATGCCAGATGGAGTGGGCATAGTGGACGGCTTCATTGGCTGAAATAACAGCCGTGGCCATGTAGGAAAGAAGTGTCAGGCATGCCGCCAGTGACGCCAGGAACTTGCTGGTGGTATTTAAAAGCGCGTTGTAGGCGCCTCCATTCAAAGGAAGCGCTCCAACGACTTCGAAATAGATCTTGCGAAACAGGAACAACACGGCCGCTACGAAAAGAAGGACCAGCCAGGCCCACTTGCCTGCCTGCAGGATAGCCAGCGCCGAGACATACAGACAGGAAGAGGTGATGTCGTTTCCACAAATAGCGGTGGCGGGAAGCTCCCGCAAGCCGCCTTGCTTGTGCTCGGTAATGGATTTCGGGGGCATAGGCGGCTATTTTCCCAAGATTGAGGCCTTCTTGTCGAGAACGATTCTGG
>JAZFRU010000286.1:0-19820 GCA_036445815.1 Acidobacteriota bacterium
ACTCTCGATCTCCAATCAGGCCGAATTGACCATCCGTGGAGATGGCCAAGGTGTTGGAGACCACAAGGTTGTGAGGGATCCGCAGGTCATCTGCGGCAGTGGGCACGATCGTATTGGTGCCTGTAAAAGAATCGGGATCGACAATCAGTATGGAGTCCGGTGTCTCCAGTTGAGGAAGAAAGGAGGATCCGATTAAAACGACTGTGATAAAGCTGTAGTCGGGAGCCATGTTGAGGGAAGTAGGGCGGGTGCCGGCGGTCAGGTCGAGTCGGGGAGTGATTTCCGTGGCCGAGTCAACGTCAAACCGGAGGAGCTGGTCGGTTCCGGATGAGGCGATATAGCCCGTCTTCCCATCCTCGGAAAAGACTATATTATTTCCGACGGAAAAAAAGACTTCCGTGAGGTCCAGGACTTGAACCTGGAGGGTTTCCACGTCGATAATGGCGATTGATCCGATCTCCTTGCCCTGGAAAAGATCTCCTGCCACTGGAAGATTGTCCTCGAGAAAGAGGCTCACGACACAAAGCTTGCTCCCATCCGGGGTGAGAGCCATCAGTGCCGGGTTTTCGCCCACTTCCAGCAGGGGTTGTGGGGCCAGGGGCGACCCGCTCAACGGATCCAGCACCAACACCTTATTCGACCCGGGAATGCTCACAAAAGCCTTACTCGAATCGAGCGAGAACACTACATTTGGGGAAAAGTTGAGATCGTTAGTGGTTCCACTGACTGAGTTCGGGATGGGAACATTATTGGTGTCGAATCTCAAATTCTCATCAAGAGTGTCAAGATCGATAGTGGTGACGATGCGCTGTCCCCGGAGGGACGAGAACAGGCCGACGCAGCACACCACCAGAACCAGGAAGCGAGTCGTTTTGCTAACCATCAAGCTACACATTATAGGCAGTAGATTGGGGAGTTGTCGATGAGAGACGACAACTCCTTGATCTCAAGTCCAGTCTCACTCAACTTCGGTTCAGAGGATTTACGGTGAACTTGATGTGTTCAACCAGAGAAAGTCGCCAGTAACGATTGATGTTGTTCAAGAAAGTTGTCTCGAACTCGGTGAGTTCATTTTTCCAGACCTCACTGGGAACGGCCACCAGAAGACTCTTTCCGTTCAGGCTCAACGGGCGGCTGTTGGCTGCCATTTCCGCTCCCACAATCTGCGGCCACAGTTCCGCCAGGAAAATAATTGCGATGTCATTGTCTGAGGCGCTCTGCCGCAGGAAATCCGGTAAAAAGGTGTTGAAACTTTCCATTTCGAATTTGCGCCGAAACGTGTGGCCGGCGCCAATCAGTATCATCAGATTCTCACTACATAAATAACCGCCCAGAGCGTGCATTGTAAAGCGGGAGGTTATCCGAACGCTGCTGAGCCGTGAACCCGCATTATCTGTACTAAAGCCCCTGAAGTGTTGACAATGCAGCCTTAGGTACAGTAGATATTCTTCACAAGCATGGAACAGATCCTGGTTTTGAATTCAACTTACGAGCCGTTACAGGTGGTTTCCTGGCAGCGTGCCGTTCGCATGCTGTTCCAGGAAAAGGTTGAGGTCGTCGAGGAATATGATCGGGAGATCCGAAGTGTTTCGTTACTGATTCGGCTTCCTTCGGTTCTGAGATTGCTGCGTTACGTCACGGTGAAGCGGCACCACCACCAGGTGAGGTTCACCCGAGCCAATATCTATGCGCGGGATCATCATCGATGTCAGTACTGTGGCCACGGTTTTCCGACCGGCCAACTCACCTACGATCATGTCATCCCCGTGGCTCGTGGAGGGAACAAGAGCTGGGAAAATATTGTTACCTGTTGTGTTACCTGCAATCGTAAAAAGGGAGATCGTACGCCTGAAGAGGCCGGCCTGAAGCCCTTGAAAGGACCCAGGGCTCCTTACGGTTTTCCTCACCGAATTCAGTCCCTTTTGTGGAAATCCAAAGCTCCCGACAGCTGGAAGAGTTATATCTTTGGCAGTCATTAGAACTCGATTGAACAGCGCCCTTCTGTTGTTTTCCCGGTACCCCCGATTAGGAAAGGTCAAGACCCGTCTCTCTCCGAGTTTGAGCCCTGAAGCTTGTTTGGAACTTCACCGGGCCCTTTTGCTGGACACATTGGATCGGCTCTCGCAGCTTGAGGTGACCTGCCATTTGTTTCTGGCGGACTGTTCCCGTGAGGAGATCCGGGAATTCGCTCATGCCCACGGACTACCCGAAAGCCTCCACCTCCATCTTCAGGAAGGCAAGGACCTGGGGGATCGAATGTGGAGGGCCTATCAAGAGGTTGCTCCCTCAGTTGATCGAGTCGTTCTTCTCGGAAGCGATACTCCCTCATTGCCCTTGTCCCGTATTCAGGAAGCTCTGCTGCAACTGGAGCAATCTCCGGTGGTGGTCGGCCCGGTAGAGGATGGAGGTTACTATCTGCTGGGGCTTGCTGAACCCCGGAAAGAACTCTTTTACGGCATTCGTTGGGGCACCAGCGCGGTATTGGAGCAAACCCTCTCCAAACTTGCTGCCGGTGAGTGTTATTTGCTGGCCTCTTGGTATGACATCGATACCGAATCTGATCTGTGCCGCCTTCAGAAGGAACTCAGTGGAGAGGGAGAGTTTGAGGGGTTTCCTGAGCGTACTTTCGGCTTTTTACGACAAAAGGAAGAATCAACCTGATACATTTCCGACTGACATGCGTCCAATACTAGGTGTAAGGTTTGACGGAACGACTTTTTTTTCTCTAGGATAGCCTGAATAATGCACAGGTTCTCCTCACCAGTCGTCGAAGGCGTGGGCCTGAGATGGTTCGTGAAGGAAGTCTTTTACCAGCCTACGATATGGTAGGCTTGAGAGGCTTGCCGAGCCTACCGCCGTCGGTGCGAGTCATGCTTCGCTCAAGAGGAAGGCGAGCGGCGGTGCAGTAGCGAATTTAACCACAATCCGGGCTAGAGTAAGGGAAGAGGGCCTTAAGCAATCGATGGCGGCAGAAACCCCCACCTTCATTTTGAAAGTGAAGAATTTCCTGGAAGAGCTGTTTGCCCTGAAGGCTCCCAAGGCGGAGCGGAGCGTGTGGGCCAGTGATCCCTATAACCCCTTTGAAAATGATGTCATTGAAGAGAAATCGCTGCGTGTGGCGGCGATCTTGTCTGTCTTATTTCACATTCTCCTGTTTATCATTGTCTTTCCCTCGTTCGGCAATCGTTTGCTGATCGTGACGCAGGATGTGTTGGTCTTGAAGCAACTGGCCAGGCCGGCCGCTCTGGCAGGAGGCGGGGACATGCCCGAGGCTGCTCCTCCCAAGCCTGAGCCGACCGTTCCGGATCCCAAGCCCATCCTGGTTCCTATTCCAGATCCCACTCCTGATGCGCCTGAACCCATCCGTAAGAAGGAGATCGAAGAGATTCCTCGCATTCAGGAGGAAATAGCCCTTGATTTGAATATCGGTGATATCACCGCCCCTCCAGGGCCTCCTGCGCGCGGAGGTCAGGGGCAGGGCAGAACCAGTGGACCCGGAAGAGGGCCGATGTCGGGTGCGGGGCCTGGTACGGGTGACGGTGGAGTCTATACCATTGGGAGTGGTGTGACGATGCCGCAAATCCTCCAGCAGACAACCCCGAGCTACACCGATGATGCCATCAAGGCCAAGGTGCAGGGCGTAGTCATTCTCCAGGCAGTTATTCGAAAAAATGGACGAGTCGACAGTTTCAAGGTCTTGAGGGGGCTTGGGTATGGTCTGGAAGAGAAGGCGATCCAGGAAATTGCCTCCAAATGGAGATTCAGGCCGGGAACCCTGCAAGGGAGACCGGTCGATGTATTGGCCACCATCGAGGTTCAGTTCAACCTTCGCTAGGCCGAATGAAGAGCGGCCTCGCTCCGCTCGGCCGCGTTCCAGGTTCCACGAGAAGGGCAGCCTTCGCTTCGCTTGCCTTCGTTTCACGTTTCAGGTTTAACGTTTAACGATCAAGAAGAGTAGAGGCGCACGGCGTGCGCCCATCCTGATTCGGCGCACTGAGGTTTATTCCACACTCCGGACACGTGAAACCTGAAACGTTAAACGTGAAACACGCTGGACGAAGACCAGAGGCTCAGGGGGCAGCAGGCGGGCACAGCCCGCCGTGGTCAGGTGGTCAGCTTGTCAGATAGCGCCTCGCTTCGCTCGGCCGCGTTCCAGGTTCCACGGTCCACGAGAGGGACAGCCTTCGCTTCGCCTGCCTGCGTTTCACGCTTCAGGGCAGCACAATATTGCAGCGACCGCTCTGTGAGCGCCTCAGGATTCAACGCTCTGAGGCACATCCCACCCTCCGACACTCTCTTTTGCGGGCCTTCTTTGTGTCGCTGTGGTGAATATCTTTTCCGTGTTTTTTGTTAAAGTGCTGGTTTGCTTGGGTTAGCAAGAAGGGACTGAAAGAGATTGACAGATCAACTCGACCTGAAACAGACGATTAATCTTCCGAAAACCCGGTTTCCCATGAAGGCGAACCTTCCGGTCCTCGAATCTCGGATGCTGGAAGAATGGGGCGCGATGGATCTTTACGGGAAGATTCGCGCTTCTCGAAAGGGGAAAGAGACCTTCATCCTGCATGATGGGCCTCCCTATGCCAACGGGCATATTCACCTGGGACATGCTCTCAACAAGATTCTCAAGGACGTCATTGTGAAGTCGAAAACCATGCAGGGATTCGATTCTCCGTACGTGCCGGGTTGGGATTGCCACGGACTTCCCATCGAAATCAAGGTGATGGCCAAGAAGCGAGATGACATGGATCTGCTTCAAGTCCGGCAAGAGTGCCGAGAGTACGCTGACAGATTCGTCAACATTCAGAAGGAAGAGTTCAAGAGGCTGGGAGTGTTCGGCGAGTGGGATGCTCCATACCTGACCATGGATAAGGCCTATGTAACGGAAATTGTGAGGCTGTTTGCAAAGTTCGTGGAGAAGGGCAGTGTATACAAGGGGCTGAGACCGGTTCATTGGTGCATCTCATGTGAAACAGCTCTGGCCGAAGCCGAGGTGGAATATGGAGAACATACCAGCCCCTCGGTGTATGTGAAGTTTCCGGTCACTGAGGGTCTGGAGGATCTTGGGCTGGATCTTGCCGGGCACCAGGTCTTTGCTCTTATCTGGACGACCACGCCCTGGACATTGCCGGCCAACCGCGCCATCTGTTTTCACCCGCTGTTTGAGTATTCCTTTGTCGAGGTCCAGGATGAGGTCTATATCGTGGCTCGTGAACTGCTGAAACAGGTAGCTGAGGCCTGTGGCCTGGAGTCTTATCGAGTGATTCACACGGTCAAGGGAGAGGACCTGAAACGCCTGGTGTTTCGTCATCCCTGGATCGATAGGGATTCCAAGGGCATCCTGGCTGATCACGTGACGCTTGAGCAGGGCACAGGAGCGGTTCACACGGCTCCCGGGCATGGTCACGAAGACTACCTGGCAGGACTTGAAAATGACCTGGAAATATACAGCCCGGTAGATTCTCAGGGAAGATTCACCTCGGACGTCGAGCTGTTTTCAGGTTTGCAGGTTTTTGAGGCCAATTCTCGAATTAACGAATGGATGGGCCAGAAGAATGCTCTTTTGGCAGAAGCCGATGTTGAGCACAGTTATCCTCACTGTTGGCGCTGTCACCATCCGGTCATCTTTCGTGCCACCTCCCAGTGGTTTATCAGTATGGACCACGCGGACTTGAGGCAAGATGCCCTTGAACAAGTCAAACAGGTGCGATGGATCCCTTCCTGGGGTGAAGAGAGAATCAGCAATATGATCGCCTGCCGGCCGGACTGGTGCATCAGCCGGCAAAGGATCTGGGGCGTTCCCATCATCGCTTTTTATTGTCAAAAGTGCAGCGAGCCTCTTTTGCGCAGTGAGATCGTGAATCACGTGGCGGAAATATTTCAACAGGAAGGAGCGGATGTCTGGTTTTCCCGGGATGCCTCGGAACTTCTGCCCGATGGAGTTCGCTGTCCGTGTGGCCATTCGGAGTTCGAAAAAGAGAGCGATATTCTGGACGTTTGGTTCGACTCTGGTGTCAGCCATCAAGCCGTATTGGAAGCCAGAGATGATTTGAGCTGGCCCGCAGATGTTTATCTGGAGGGCGGAGATCAGTTTCGGGGATGGTTCCACACCTCATTGCTGGTCTCGCTCGGAACTCGAGGGAAAGCTCCTTATCGCAGTGTTGTCTGTAGTGGTTGGGCTCTTGATGAAGAGGGTCGCGCCATGTCCAAAAGTCGAGGGAACGTCATCTCACCCCTGGATGTCATGAAGACCAACGGAGCGGAGATCCTGCGACTATGGGTGTCCTCCATTACCTATACAGAGGATGTTCGTCTGGGTGAGGAGATCCTCACACGGTTACGGGAAGCTTACCGGAAGATTCGTAATACCCATCGATTCATGCTGGGGAATTTATTCGATTTTGAACCCGCCATGGAAGTTTCTCAGGAGGATCTGACCGAGATCGATCGCTGGGCCTTGGCGCGAATGGGGCAGGTTGCCAAACGGGTTGAAGAGGCTTTTGAACGCTTCGAGTTCCACGTGGTGTACCACACACTATACAATTTTTGCGTCGTGGATTTATCCAGTTTTTATCTGGATGTTTTGAAGGATCGACTCTACACCTTCGGCCCCGACTCGACCCCGAGGAGAGCCGCTCAAACCACGCTCTTTCGTATTACGGATACTCTGGTGCGTCTGCTCGCTCCTATACTGCCGTTTACCTGTGAAGAAATCTGGAGCAATCTCCATGTTCACGGTGAGACCCTTGAGTCAGTTCACCTTGCCGAGTTCACAGGAGACATTCAAAAGTATCGTGACGATGAACTATTGAATCGTTGGGAGCAACTGCTGGAGATCCGAACCCAGGTCAGTAAAAGCCTGGAGGCGCGTCGTCAGCAAAAGCATATCGGCAACTCTCTGGAGGCGAAGGTCCGTCTCAGCTGTGGAACCGATATTCTGAATTATCTGGAGCCGTTTGCGGATGATCTCCGTTTTCTGTTTATTGTTTCCGATGTCGAACTACTGGAGGCCTCCGATCAGGACGCTCAAGCAATAGAGGTCGAGGTTTCCAAGGCGTCCGGAGAGAAGTGCGCCCGGTGTTGGACTTTTTCTCCGTCGGTGCGAACGGTGGGTGAAAAGACGGCCGTCTGTGAGCGCTGCTATGCCGTTTTGGAGGAGATGGGCCGAGTGCCTCAATCGTGACTTTACTGAGCAGAATGCGGTTGTCAGCTATCGGTCTGGGGTGTTTCGTCACCTTCCTGGACCTGCTGACCAAGTGGTATATACGAGACACCGAATGGCTGCACAACTACACCGTTATTGAGGGCTTCTTCAGAATTCACTACGTCCGGAATGAGGGGATTGCCTTCGGCCTGTTTCATGGAAGTCAGTCGCAGTGGAAACCTGTTATTCTCACCATCTTGGCCATTGTGGCCCTGATCGTTGTAATCTATTACATCTGGACCACCCCTCTTGGCGAAAAGGTGATGACTCTTTGCCTGGGGTTACTTTTGGGAGGAATCCTGGGAAACTTCATCGAGCGGTTGATGCGTCAGCATGTCACTGACTTCATCGAAGTGCATTGGCGGGAAGTGTACAG
Source organism: Acidobacteriota bacterium (assembly GCA_036445815.1). Classification (GTDB taxonomy): domain Bacteria; phylum Acidobacteriota; class UBA6911; order RPQK01; family JADFOI01; genus JAPYTY01. The sequence goes on from JAZFRU010000286.1 coordinate 7,581, forward strand.
CTGGCCCACCTTCAATGTGGCGGACAGCGCCATCACATGTGGCGTGCTTTTCATTCTTTACCAGACCTTCTTCGGGCAACCTGAAGGGACACTTCAAGGAACCGAAAAGGCCGTGACGAACCAGTAGGTCAGGCACATGATGCATCAAAACTCTGCTGTCCGCTGTCTACCGGACATGATGCCGGTGAGACATCAAATCGCGCCTCCTGTCAGTCCGGCGTTGGATTCGCTTCACTCGGATGAAGGAGGCGGCTGTCGTGAAGGACGCCGGTTCATCATCCGGCCTCACCGATGGTTGATGGTCGGTTTCCTCGTCGTTCTCGGAATAGGGGGCTCGCTGAAGGCTGAAACAGTTGATCAGTTGGTGAGTCGACTTCAGGAGAAGTATGAGGAACTGGAAAGCTTTTCGGCGGAGTTTGACCAGTTATTTAACAGCCGTGTCCTGCAGTTGAGGGAGTCGGGTATCGTGATGATGAAGAAACCGGGCAAGATGTACTGGGAATATCAGCACCCCACCTCTAAATTCTTCATTGCGGATGGTCAGAAAAGTTACTTTTATGTGCCGCGCGACAGGCAGGTCATTGTCTCGGACCTGGATCTGTCCGAAGTGCAAACACCTCTGATGTTTTTACTTGGGAGAGGAAACATACAGGACGATTTTCAGGTTGAACTCGAGGAACAGGAGGAAGCACTCGAGCCAACCAACACACTCATAAGGCTGATACCCAAGCAGCCGCAAGGCGAATTTTCCTTTCTGATTCTGGAAGTCAATCCATCCACTCATTTGATCCGTCGGCTGGTGGTGGTCGAACCTATTGGAAATCGGAATGAATATATCCTGAACAACTTTCAAGAGAACATCGATATTCCTGATCGACAGTTCGATTTCGAAGTGCCAGAAGACGTCGACTTGATGTCTCGTTAACCCGGATCAGGTTGGCCGCAGAGTCCCTTTACACACGAGGAGAGAAGCAAGTGAAGAAGCGAAGAGCCAAAATTACCGCTCTTGGGATGTACGTACCTGAGCATCGAATGACGAATGACGATATGGCAAAGTTAGTGGACACCTCCGATGAGTGGATCCGCGAGCGGAGCGGTATTCAAGAGCGTCGTATTATCGCCAAGGATCAGGCAAACAGTGATCTGTCGGTCAAAGCGATCGAGAATGCATTTGAAGGTCGAGACTTTCGGCCGGAAGAGATAGACCTCATCGTGGTGGCTACCGTCACTCCGGATATGATGTTCCCCTCCACGGCCTGTATTGTTCAGGATAAAATCGGGGCCAGAAATGCCTGGAGCTTTGATCTGTCTGGAGCCTGTTCGGGTTTTCTCTATGCCATGGCGACGGGAGCTCAATTTGTGGAGACGGGCATGTGTAAGAAAGTTCTGGTGGTTGGGACGGATGTGATGAGTTCGATCCTCAACTTCGAAGATCGGACGACCTGTGTTTTGTTTGGCGACGGGGCGGGTGCTGTCTTGTTAGAACCCACCGAGGAAGAGAACTCCGGGATCATCGATTTCATGCTTCACAGCGATGGGGCAGGGGGTAAGTATCTTTACATGCCAGGCGGTGGGAGCCTCCATCCTGCAAGTCACGAGACCGTGGATAAGAAGATGCACTGTGTGCACCAGGATGGAAGAAATGTGTTCAAATTTGCCGTCAAGCGGATTTCCGAAGTGTCCGCCAAGATCCTGGAACGAAATGGTTACACGTCGGAAGATATCGGGCTTTACGTTCCTCATCAGGCCAACCTCAGGATCATCCAGGCATCCCTGAAAAGACTGGGTCTGAGCACTGATCAGGTAGCCATTAACATTGGTCAGTATGCCAATACCACTGCGGCAACCATTCCTATTGGATTGGCCGAGGCCCATAAGAATGGAAGGATTGAGAATGGGGATCTGGTACTCCTGGCCAGTTTTGGAGCCGGATTTACCTGGGGCAGTGTCCTCCTGCGATGGAATGACTTTTGAAGTCTGGATTCTTGCCCCGGATTAGGAGTGATCCAGGTTCTCTAGATGAAGAGTTCTTCTTCTTCTTCTTCTTCTTCCGGGTGGCTTTCAGTGGGTGGGGCCGGGCTTTTGGCGTTGAACAGGTAAGTGAAACCCGCTTTGAGTCCCTTGAGAAATGATGAAATTTCAACGGCAGGTTTCAGGACATCCTCCTGTATCATTTCCGTCGTCTGCTCGAACTTTTGAACCGTGTCGCCGACGACGTAATTGACTTTGGATGCCTGTTCCCGACCCATCTCGGTGATTTCCTGTACGAACTGATTCAGGTCCTCTGCCCTTTCGGTCACCATCTCGGAAATGACATCAGCATTGGTTTTCAGGTTCTCGGCGAGTTCACCCAAGGGGGCCATTTGGTCCACAACTCCCTGGACCCGATGCAGAACCTCCTGAGCGCTTTTTTCCATCTCCATTGACTGATGTTCCAATTTCTGGACCACCTTCGTGATGGATCTGGAGGTCTGCCACATGGACAGGCTCTGACCGACCAGGGCAATGGCGCTGATTCCTACAAAAATGATCAACAGAGCTTCAGGACTCACTCAACACACCTCAATCAGAGACCCGGTTCCGCCTGTTTCGGGTTGCGTGGCGACAATCCAACCATGAACTCCACTCAGGAGCCAGACTTTTTGCTTTTCGTTTTCTTTCCAGCTGAGACATCCTGAAGATTATGCCTTTCTGTCTCATAGGCATCCTTCCCGGCTTCGATGGCCGCAGCAACCTGTTCCTTCTGTTGTCTCAGAACCTCTTTACCCTTGGTTATGTTTCCCGTCACCGATTCGGCCATTGCAAGTGACTTTTCCGTGACGCGTTCCTTCCCCTGCCGGGCCGTGGAGGTGAGCCGTTCAGTGCCTTCTTTGTATTTGTCTTCCAGGAATTCTCGAGTCTGTTCTCCCGTCTTTGGAGAAAAGAGCAGAGCCACGGCAGCCCCTACCAACCCCCCGACCACAAAGTACATGAACTTATCTCCGCCAGAGGCCATAACTTATCTCCTTTCATGCGTTTAAAGCATGTTTGCATCAGGTGCCGACTGCTATCCAGAATACCACAAAACGGTCTGGCGAACCAACCGGTCCCTGGCTGCTGACCCCTGACTTCCGACTTCGATTTATTTTTTCCAGAACTTCCAGAAGTGCCCGAGCGGCCCATGTCCATGACCCAGGGAAAGGGAGTGGCGAATGGCCTCGGTGACGTACTCTTTGGCTCGGCGTGTTGAATCCCCGAGATCCAATCCCCGGGCCAGATAAGCGGTGATGGCTGAAGCAAAGGTACATCCGCTGCCGTGAGTGTTTCTGGAGTCCAGTCGGGGACTCATGAGTGATTCCAGGGTTTCACCATCGTAAAAGTAGTCTGTTGACTGTTCCGGATCGTCCAGGTGGCCGCCTTTGACAATGACTGATTGGGATCCCAGCCCAAAGATCTCCTGGACGGCTTCCTGAAGGTCCTGTTGTCCGTTGATTTTGCGATGAATCAGGAATTCCGCTTCCTGGAGGTTAGGGGTTATAACGGTTGCCAGAGGAAAGAGCTCGGTCTTCATGACCTCCAAGGCATCGTCTGGAACAAGGCGATCGCCTCCAGTACTGACCATGATGGGGTCAACCACAAGGGACTTGATGTTGAATTGTTTGACCTTCTTTGCGACCAGACGGATGATTTCTACTGAGGGCAGCATCCCTGTTTTGACGGCATCCACTCCGATGTCTTCGAGGACGGCGTCCATTTGCCTGTGGATGTTATCCAGGGGGATGTCTGACGACAGATAGACGCGACGAGTGTCCTGGGCGGTAACGGCTGTAACCACGCTCATGCCATGGACTCCCAGGGCTGCAAAGGTCTTGAGATCTGCTTGAATGCCGGCGCAACCACCGCAGTCGGATCCGGCGATGGTCAGGGCTCTGGGTGGGGATTTCTCAAGACTCGTCATGGTCGCTCTGGACCGTTACGTGTTTTGCCGTCACTGTAGGTGGTGCCCAGGTCCAGTCGGTCACTCAACACAGGAGTATAAATTTCCAGGAAGGTTACAAAAAGAGCTGCGGTCAGGGGCCGATGACCAACCCCGAAGAAGTCAGCCGAGGGGCACTCAATTGAAACTCTATAGGCAGTCGTCATTCCAGTTCACAGCGAGAGAAAATAAGGACAGAGATCGTTGAGGACACATTTCTCACATTGCGGACGGCGAGCCTTGCAGACCCGTCGCCCATGGTGGATCAGCTGGTGTGAGAGATCAATCCAACGGTTTCTCGGAACTGCGCGTATGAGATCTTGCTCAATCTTTCTTGGGTCCTGTTGATGAGTCAACCCCAGGCGGTTGCTCAGGCGTTTCACGTGCGTGTCAACAACCACGCCTTCGCTGATCCCGTAGGCTGTTCCCAGTACCACGTTGGCGGTCTTGCGGGCGACACCTGGAAGACTCAGTAACTCTTCCATGGTTGCAGGGACCTTGCCGTTGAACGAAGCGATCATCTTACCGGCAGCGCCCATGAGATTCTTGGCCTTGTTCCGAAAGAAGCCGGTACTGTGGATCAAATCTTGAAGTTCGCCAACCTCAGCTTGAGCGAGGGCTTTGGGAGAGGGATAACGCGCAAAAAGAGCGGGTGTTACCAGGTTGACGCGTACATCGGTACACTGGGCAGAGAGAATGGTGGCTACCAGCAACTGGAAAGGGTTTTGATGGAGAAGGGCGCAGTTCACATCCGGGTATTCATCCTCCAGCCCTCTCAAGACCTCGGCAATACGCTGCTCTTCCTTTGCCTTTTGGCTGGTTCTGGATCTCTTGGTCGTCCCCATAAGCGGTTCTCATCTTATCACCCAGATGACTGAGTAAAACTGGAACCTGGAACGCGCCGGTCGAAGACTTGGCGAATCCATCCGGCGCCGCTTCGTGACGAGAAGGTGTGAGAAATGCGGGTTATAGTTTCTTGTGGATGACTGGAGGGCCGTGGACAGGCGCCTTGGAGGGAGGTCGGGAACGCCCTCGAAAGCCAAAAAGAATCCCAAAGACGGCAAGCCCTGCCACCGCTCCGACCAGTAGTGAGAAGGGCGATATCGAATAGCGCAAGCGGGTCATCATCTGGGCCGGACTGATGGTGAGGTCCTGTGAACCCAGGAAGATCTTGCTGCCGTCTGAACTAATGAGGTGTACCAGAAGCGAAGCCGTTTCGGGTTGAGTGACTTCGCCTTGAAACATCCAGGGCCATTCGATGGTTTCCCTGGGGGTGACAGGCTGAATGGATTCCTTGTCCAGCAGAACAATGTTGAGGTTGCTGGAACTGGTCTCCCAGGTTGTTTCCACCTGGAAGGGTTCTCCCAGAATCTCAAGTATCTTGCGCTCATCCGATGAGAACTTGACCGTGTCCGGTGAAGTTGCCGTGAATCTCACTGGATGAACAGACCCTGCAACTGGTGGGACCTGGACTTCCATTGTGCCGATGCGCTGGGTCAGTAAATAGAGGTCGGCGATTTGAACTTCATTCTCCTCTCGGCGTTCGATTCTCCGTTTCAAACTGAACGCATTCTGCAAGAGCGAAGCGTTTTTCAGGTGCTCGTTTTCCTGGAGTAGCTCGCCAAAACGGCCTTCAAGTCCCTGACGGTTGGAGGTGAGGACGCTGAAGTCGCTCCACAGCTTCTCTTTCTCTTTCTCAACTCTCGCCAGGTCTGCCGATGAGGCGCGATTCAATTCTTCCAATCCGCTGATCTGGCGGTTGAGGTCCTGGACCTGGCGAGCTCGGGAGAGGTGTTCACTTCGAAGCGTGCCAATTGATTCGTTCAGAACTTCAACTTGAGCTTCCAGACTGGTTGCAGACGATGCCTTGACGTTGAGAGTCTGGATGAGTCCCTTGACTTGATCCTCGTAGTTCTTGCTGAGTCGATCGGTTTCGGCCATCAGTGTTTTTCGCTGGTCTTCCAGCCGGTCCAATTCCAGGCGGCTTTGATTCAGCTGTCCCTCCAGGCCAGTAACTTCCGATTCCATCTGTGACCGAATACGTCTCTCTTGTTGAAGGTTTTCTTCAGCTTTCTGCAGCAGGCCTCTGGTGTCGTCCATCTCGACTTTCATAGCCTGATAAGCAGGGATCTTTTCTCGCAGGACCGTGGTAATGAAGTCACTCGAGGTATTGTTGGAACGGGTTAATCGCTCCACGAACTGATCGAACTCGACCTCGATGAACTCTTGTTTTGCCGAATCAATGTCGGTGTAGGACAGCCCCTCGGTAAAGGTGGCCGTCAAGGTGATATCAAAGGCTCCACGCTGGGGGAAGTGGTCCTGTAGGTCCTGTCTGAAGCGGAATTCCAGCTCACTCTCCTGGACGAGATCGAGGGAGGAGACTTTGAACCGAACGGCATCACCCCTGAAATTAACCTCGGTGATTCGTACCTGGTCTCCCACCTTGAAACGTAGAGGATCTATGATGGAGCCAGGAGCAAGACGAGCTCCACTGACCCGGACGTGGACGATCTGGCGTGTTCCTCGGATTGGAACCTTGAGAAACATGGCCTTGTTCTCATAGCTCTGAATATAGGAATTTTGGATTTGTCGCCCAACGCCCGCACGAAGCCACAAACCCATCGCCAAGAATATGACAACTAGCCCAGCTACTTTCTGCCCCTTCATACCCTGTTTCTCAAGGACTGCTGTGATGGTCTCGCAAGCGATTCATTAAGTGCGCACTGAGTGTAGCATAAATAGGTCTTTGTGCCGTTCCACGAAGCAGACACTTCATGTTCGAAATATCCGATATAATACCCGGGGTAATGGATTCCAGGGACTCTCTGACTGTTAACGAGATCTTCTTCAGTATCCAGGGTGAATCAACGCGGGCTGGGCTTCCGTGCGTTTTTGTGCGCCTGGCCCGGTGCAATCTGCGGTGCACCTACTGTGACACGGAGTATGCATTTGACGAAGGTGAGGAGATGTGCCTGGAGGACATTATTCGGCGAGTGAATCAATTCCCCACCGATTTAGTGGAGATAACGGGAGGAGAGCCGTTGCTCCAGCCAGCTGTGCTTCCGCTCATCGAGGAACTCCTCGACGGTGGAAAAAAGGTCTTGATTGAAACGGGGGGCAGTATCGACGTGCGTCCGGTCGATTCCCGAGCTATCCTGATCTATGACATCAAGTGTCCCGACAGCGGCATGATGGATCGGAATTTGTGGGAAAACCTGTCTCATCTGAAGCCAAACGATGAAGTTAAATTTGTTTTAGCCTCCCGCCGGGACTATGAGTGGGCCAAACAACAACTTGCCGAGTGGGATCTTGTGAGCCGGTATACCGTCCTGTTCTCACCAGTGTGGGATCAGCTTAACCCAAGAGAGTTGGCGGAGTGGGTGTTGCAGGACGGATTGGCGGTTCGGCTGCAGGTGCAGCTGCATAAAGTCTTGTGGGGTAAAGACGTCCGGGGGGTGTAGGGAGGGGAGCGGCCTCGCGTGGCTCAACCGCGTTTCACGTTTAAAGTTTCACGTTTAACGTTTAAGGTTTCACGAAAGAAAAGGAGAGCCGCTCATAGAGCGGCCGCTACACTGGGCTTGCCACGGGCGCGGCCGTGCGCCCTTCTTAATCCATCCGGATTAATCGTTAAACGTTAAACATGAAACGTTAAACGCCCTGGTCGAAGACCAGGGCTCCGTCACAGTTTCCCGGTTTGTCGGAGTGCCTCGTAGACCACAATCGATACGGCACCGGAAAGGTTGAGACTTCGCACTTTCGGGTGAAAGATGGGGATTCTCCAGATCTGATCCGGATATTGCTCGAATACCCACTCGGGAAGCCCCTCCGTCTCACTGCCAAAGACCAGACCGCTGTCTTCCTGGTACGGGGCATGGATATAAGATGCTTTTCCTTTTTTTGAGAAGAAGAGCAGCGGAGCGGATGAGAATTCCTGAAAGAAGGTTTCCACGGAAGGGTGGCGGTGGATCTGGGCATAATCCCAATAGTCGAGTCCGGCTCGCTTCAGGTGTCGGTCGGTCACTTGAAATCCCAACCTTCCGACCAGATGCAGAGGGATGCGGGTTGCTGCACACAGACGAACGATGTTTCCGGTGTTGGGAGGAATCTGGGGTTGGACCAGGACTACATTCATGTTGCATTTCTCCGGGGCAAGAGACTTGTCAAGGGGTGCCTGATCGATGGGGCCCCGTGGTGCATCCCTCCACATTTATCTCCGATCTTCCGACTCCTGGTTCTCGAGTGCTCTTCGTATACTGTTCTCCAGGATCTGGTCTGGATGGAAATCGTGCAGTTGTAGAGCCCTGACAGCATCTCCCTCGAGGGCATTCTGGGGTGCCAATCCGATAATTTCGCTGTACTCCACTCCGATTCCCAGTCGATGCGCTTCTTGACGAACCCTGTTGAAGATCTCCAACAGGGGGCTCTGCCGGTAATTCGTCACATTCATGGACACTTGGGCCCGATTCCTCTGTGCAAGGTGGAATCCCAGGGCTTTGACCCCGGTCAGACCACCTCCGCTCTCGCGTATTTTTCCAGCAATTTGGTGAGCAAGGTCCACTCGGGAGCTGTTCATGATGATATTGAAGGCGATCAGCAGTGGGCGTGCTCCAATCGCCATGGCTCCTGCCGTTGGATGAATCCGAGCTGGGCCGAAGTCGGGTCTCTGGTCCGGGTCGCTTTCAATCAACTCGCCGAGTTTCTCTGATCCTCCTTTTCGGATCTGGGCCAGATTCTCGAAACCAGGTCGGGTAGCGGCTTGGCCGTACAGAAAGACCGGGATTCCAGTTTCTAGACCCACTTGCTCGCCCAGTTGCCGGGCAATGTTGACACATTGCTCCATGGAGACCTCTCGTATCGGTACGAATGGGACAACGTCAACCGCTCCGATGCGAGGATGAACCCCCTGATGCTTGGTGAGGTCAATGAGTTCCACCGCCTTGGTGGTTGCGAAGAAGGCTGCACGGACAATTGAAGCAGGCGTTCCCATGAATGACACGACGCTTCGGTGATGGTCCGGATCGGAACAGACATGGAGCAAAAACGAGTTCTCGATGGCCTGGATTTCATCGGTAATGGCCTTCAGCGTGGCCAGGTTGCGTCCTTCGCTGACGTTCATTACACATTCAACAATCTCTTGCATGGCGAAACGGCGGATCGACTGGACTCCAGCCCCATAACCGACTTGAGTGGGTCCTTTACGGCAACTTCCCAGACACCAGATCGGTGATCTGAAGGCCCTTCATCCCGACTACGCGAACCTGAAGCTGGCCGGCGACTGTCACTTCGTCTCCAACCTGAGCCGTGCGTCCCAGGACCATCATGACGTGACCGCCAATAGTGTCATTCTCCTGGTCGTTTATTTTGACACCCAGTTCCTGCTCCACATCTTCCAGTAAGGCTCGTCCATGAATCATATACTGCTCGTCGCCTGTTTTTCGGATCATGGGGGGAGGGAGATCGATATCAAACTCATCCTGGATTTCTCCTACCAGTTCCTCCAGGATGTCCTCCAAAGTAACGATCCCGGTGGTCCCTCCATATTCATCGACTACGATCGCCAGATGGGTTCTGGTGTGGCGAAATTCCGTCAGCAGAGACTTGATGGGTTTGCTTTCCGGCACGAACTGAACCGGCCTCTTACCCAGTTCAAGATGGAACGTTTCGGTTGCCTGGGTATGCCAAAACAAATCCTTGACATGGCTGATTCCGACCACGCGGTCCAGGTTTCCATCACAGAGGGGATAGCGTGTATGGCGGTGCTGTCGAGCTAGCTTCAGGTTGTCTTCCAGACTATGGTGAAGATCAAAGAAAATCACCTCTACCGAAGGCACCATGACCTGTCGAACCGATCGATCTGCAAAGTCAAAGACTCGTTCCAACATCTCCCTTTCATCCACATCGAGAATCCCTTTTGCCTGAGAGTCGGCCAGAATAAGACGCAATTCCTCTTCGGAGTGGCCCAAGTCTGATTCCAAAGTCGGTGTAATGCCGACCAGCCTCAGGAAGGCATTGGCGGTTCCATTGAGAATCCAGATGAGTGGATAGGAAATCTTGTAAAACCACGCCAGAGGGGCAGCAATCCACAGAATAACTCCATCTGCTTTTTGAATGGCGAGGGACTTGGGGGCGAGTTCTCCCAGGGTAATGTGCAAAAGCATGATCAAGAGGAACGCCGAAGTCGAGGCAAGGCTGTGAGTGGCTATCGGACTCATCCCCCCCAAGCCGACAAAGAGGGGTTCAAAAAGAGATGCAAAGGCGGGTTCCCCAACCCACCCGAGAGCCAAACTGGCGAGGGTGATCCCCAGTTGTGTGGCCGAGAGGTACTCATCCATGCTCTTGACAAGTTTATGAGCTCTCCGGGCTCGGCCGTTTCCCTGTTGAATCAACTCCCGAATACGGCTATCCCTTACTTTCACGATCGAAAACTCTGAAGCAACAAAGAATCCATTGAGGAAGACAAGGAAGAATCCCAGCAGGATGAGGGGGAATTGACTTGAAGTGTCCATGTTGAAACTTATAGCACACAAGTGTTTGGAGCGGCCGCTGCAGTTCCTGACCGTCTCATCGAATGGTATATGCCCTTATCGGGACCTGCCCATGTCTCGTCGAACCTTGAACGAGGCTGAATGATGGTCGCACTCCTGCGGTGGAGTGGAATGAGTTCAGGGGGCCTGAAGCTGGAATGAAAGCTGGCTTTCCACGGCAGGTCTGCTCATGAGTCGGGCCTTTAAGGTGTATCGTCCTTCAGGTACTGGAGGCCCCGGTCGATCGACGAAGGGGATGCGCTCCTGGTAAACCCACGGTTCGTGACCCAACTCCTTTTCCATGATCATCATGGCAAAGAATCGACCGTCGGACCATTTCCAAAGCTCCTGGCCCAGGTTATTCTGGAGCAGGAAGTCGTATTGTTGACTGCTTGAAAAGGTCAAAGGGATGGGAGAAGAAGTGGCGTTTTCGATTGTGAAAGTCGCCTGGAAGTAAGGGGTGGGGGCGGAGGAGTCGAGGATACGATCCAACTGGAGCCGGGTAACGATTCCGTTGTGCCGCCTCTCGGTTTGCATTCGGCTGTCCTGAGTCAGGAATGCTTCCCGCCTGGCAGTACTGCAGGCTGCAATCAGAACCATTCCGATGAAACACAATCGCAAACCTCTTCGAAACATCTGTGCCAATAAGGGTGTCACTTCCGGCACTATGCCATAGACCTGGATACAATAGATAAAAAATAGAAGATCAACGAAACGAAAAAACGCCCCCGCGGCTAGCCGGCATTTCTCACACCTTCTCGTCACGAAGCGGCGGAAGGGCTGGCCTGACAAGGCGCATGACCCGCAAGGCGGGTATCCCAGGCCCCGCAAACGTACTGTACGGTACGTTGAGGCGGCCGAAGGAGTGCAACACAGTCAGGGTGGATCATTCTTCACTCCGTTCAGATGAAGGCGACTTCGCTTCGCTCAGATTAAGGCGAGCGCCGATGCAGTAGAGGGGTGTGAGAAATGCCGGCTAAGGGTGTCGACGAGATACCCGGGCCAGGGTCACCACGATGATTTTCTCGGCATCGGTCTGTCTTCGAAGAAGCCTGCAGACTTCGGCGACGGTGACGCCTGTCGTCCAGATATCGTCCACGATCAAGATATCCCGGTCAGCCAATTGCAACTCCCCAGATAAACGGAAGGCTTTTTGGAGGTTCTTTAAACGTTGCTGGACGTTCAAGCCTGACTGGGGCTGAGTGGGCTTCACCCGGCGAAGGCCTGAAAATACCGGGATTCCTGATCTGCGGGACAGGGCACGACTCAGGAGAGCGGTCTGGTCAATACCTCTGGTTCGTTTTCTGCTGGGATGAGCAGGGACGGGTACAATCCAGGAAGGACTGGCATGCAGTGTTCCATGGCTGAGACTGCTCTCCAGAATTGCCGATAGTGGATGCACCAGGTGGCGGCAGCCCCCGAATTTGAATTTCCAGATCACCTTTCTCAAGTTGCCGGCATACGGTCCGTAGGAACGGGCAAAGTCGAAGGGAGTGGTGCCCGCTTTACACACCGAACAGGTCTCCTGGATTTCCGATATGCTACCCGGCAGCGGAATTCCACAGTAGTAGCAGATGCTCTGGGAGTGTTCTCTCAGGGAGAGCCGGCAGGTTGGACAAAGGGGACTGAAATCACGATTCAAGACCCATTGATCACACAAGACACAGGTCTGGGGGAAGAAAAGAGCCTGCGAGGTTTGTCTTAAAAGGGTGCTGAGGTTCACAAGAACTAGAACGTTCGAGTGCGCGAAAGCACGAAAAA
>JAZFRU010000287.1:0-5366 GCA_036445815.1 Acidobacteriota bacterium
CTTTGAGGCCGTCCGCCTTGCAAGTCATGGTTACCACCAAATTATACCTTTGCCCGACCAAAGGCAACCCGCCCCGGTGACCTGGTTACCACCATCCGCCCCCTTTGTCCGGACAAAGCACCGGAAATACCGGCCTGACCGGTAGGAATGGACCCAATTGATTGACCTTCAGGACAGTCATCGTCATTCCTCCCGGTCCACGGGACTCGACCGGAGACGCTTGATCCGGCTTCGCCGCTCCTTCTCCTGACGGCGACGTTTCTTGGCCCCCCGGGATACCTGGGTCTTCTTACGAGGCGATCGGGTTTGCAAGGCATCGACGATCAACTGGTCAAACCGTTCGATGACTTCCCTCTTATTGGCCGACTGGCGCCGATGTCGTTGACAGACCATTCGCAAAATACCCCGCTTGCTGATGCGAGTGGCCAGACGTTTCTTGACCCGCTCCTTCTGGGCTCTAGAAAGACTGGGCGAATTCTCCAGATCAAACAGAAGCGTGATCCGTGTCGCGACCTTGTTGACGTTTTGCCCTCCCGGGCCGCTACTTGGCGATGCGGTAAAGCTCAATTCATTCTCCGGGATGGAGACTTTGTGATGCGGGTTGTTCAAGATGCTTTCCCTTGAACCGTCAGTGTATAATAAGCACATGCCGATTTTTGAGTACCGCTGCAGTAACTGCGACACCACGTTCGAGAGGATCATTTTCGGGAAAGCGAAAAACATTCACTGCCCCAACTGTGAGGGCAAGGAAATTGAGCAGCTACTCTCGACCTTTGCCGTTTCCGGAACCTCCGCCGGCAACAGCCAGAGCAAGGCCACGGAGGCCTGTGGATCAGGCCGCTTCACGTGAGCAACCAATAACTAAAGGGACCGGTCGGTCCCAGATCCATCAACGGGAATCTTCGCGGCTTGAAGGCCCTCCCAAATCGGTCTTTCCGTCCCTTGCCGAGGAGCGATTTTATTCCACGTCAGTCGGGTGAATCTGTCAATGATCTTTTTCGCTCTTTTCGCTTCTCTGATTCGAATGGCATGATTGGCCGTGATCAGGCTCTGAACCGCATCAAGATCGAAATAGAAGACCGATTCCAGTTCACGGCTGGCCGGGTCCACGTTTCGCGGCACCGACAGGTCCAGCAACAGCAGAGGATGATGAGGCCTTGCACGCATCACTTCTCTCAGTTGGTCGGCACTGAGCAGAAGATCAGGAGCCCGTGTCGCAAACACAACCGCATCCACCTCGCCCAGAAGCGATTGCCAGCGAGCGAAGTCGATGACCTTTCCCTCCATCCGGTCGGCCACAATTTCGGCCTTGTCGCGTGTCCGGTTCGAGAAAATCAAACGCACGCCGCGTTTGGAAAAGTGTTTTGCCACTCCTTCGCCGATTCGTCCCGTCCCCACCACCAACAATCGGACCTCCGCTAGCTCTCCGATAATCTTCTCCGCAAGGGTGGCGGCACAACTACCGGTGGACACCGGAAGCTGTGCGATGTCGGTCTCGGATCGTACCTTCTTGGCGACTTGAAAGGACTTCTGAAAGAACGTATTCAACCACTTCCCGGTGGCCTTCATCTGGAGTGATCGTTGATAACAGGCCTTCATCTGGCCCAGGATATGGGTTTCTCCAACGATCTGTGAGTCCAGACTACTCGCAACCCGGAACAGATGTTCCAAGGCGCGCTCATCCCGGTAAAAGTAAAAACAGGAGCTATCCAGGGAAGGGGCCCCGGAGACTGTCTCAAGAAGATCGAGCAGACTTTCCAGAGGCACGGACTCAGGGCACACCCCGTAGATTTCAGTGCGATTGCAGGTGGAGATCACGGCGGCTTCCTGGGCCAGCCGGGACAACAAGAGCAGGGAGATCAACCGGTCCCGCTGCTGCTGAGCCAGAGAGAGTTGCTCCCTCTGGCTGATGTCAGCGGTACGATGATTGACTCCACAAACGAAAAATTTGTTGACCATTTTCCGTTTATGAAATCGACTGTCCCTCAGGTTCAACCTCTTCATACTTGGAAGGACATTTGGCCAGGAGTATTGTAGCTTCGAATTGTCGGTCCACCGAATCCCACCGCCCCTCTACAACCACTTCGGATCCTTCTTTAAAGGTATCCGGCACAAGACCCTGATAGACCACCGCTAGATTCTGATGGCCCCCGACCATGTCAAAGTTGCTGATCTCGGCTCGAGTTTCAATGGCCGTCGCGATGCCGCTGATGCGGATGCCCCGGGTCCCCAGGTCGCTCAGTTGAGATTGAAACTCCTCAACCGTGTAGTAGTAGACCATCGACTGGTTGAAACTGGTGCTGATCAAATAACCTACGGCCAGACCAATGACCAAGATTGGAATCACGGTCGTTTTTGAGGGCAATCTCATGTTTTCCCCTTTTAGATCAAGTTTCTCTCACGGTAGATGTCTTCTCTGTACACGGGGAAGATGCAATCTCAATTCCAAACCCTTCCCCACAAGCAGAAGGCATTCGCCCCCCCTCAAGACCGCCCACTTAGCATTTAACTCATTTAAAATCATGGGTTTAATCGACCGAACCAAATCACTCAGTTCGCTCGACCGGACTTCAAGTAGGGAAATCGGATCGGAATCGAGGTGGGAAATAGCACGACTTGGGGCTTTTGACCCAGGCTAGAGAGAGGAACCCGCAGCGGCTCTCGTCCGGCCTCTTCAATCCAGAGTAATTCGGAGGCCAATAAGTCCGAGATGGGTCCGGTAATCCTGCGGCAGCAGACTGAATTTTTCGTTGTAGTCATAGTAGTTCCACTGCCCATACACGACCCATCTTTCCTTCACGGGAATCTCCAGTTTGACCAGGGGACGGTGGTCGTTGACGGGGAAGTTCCCCACCGTTCCCCACACCGAATAGCCCAGGCTCAAGGTACTGTTGGCAGGTAGATGGAAAGACATATAGAGATTGGCGGAGTCACCTCTCTCCCGATAGATCAGCCGATCCGTGACCAGCAGTTGGGGCACCGTGAACAAGATGTCCGTGTCGATGTCGCTGCGCTGGTAGCCACCCGAAATGGAGACTCGTTGGCTCGGCGCATAGGTGAACTCCAAACTGTAGTCGCGACTTCGGGAGGTGAAATCGATCAGATTCTCCTGGTTGTCGTGATCAAACAGTGCAACGCTTCCCCTGAAACTGAGAGCTTCAAACACCGACCACCGACCGCGCAGGCGAAGGCGCTCAAAATCCACTGGATCACTTCTCAAGATAGCCTGATCGGTCCGCCCCAGCTCGTATTCGACGCTGATGCGTGCAGAACTCGAGAAGTCATATGCGGCTCCGGCAATCAGAACGTTGCGGTCCCAACTGTAGGTCTGGTCGGCCTTGAGTTCCTTGGATTCAAATCGATGTCCCAGCCGCAGCATCAGCCCGGGAGTCGGGTAGAACAGGCCCTGAACCTCCTGAATGTTGACGTCCACTGAGAAGAAACTGGCGAATGGAGTTGAGGACTCCAGACGATCCACCACGCCGGAGCTCAACAACGGCTCTGCATTCAGAAACGTCGATGTCACCAGGGAGGATCCTGACACATGCATCCTACGGACATCGAAACGTTCCACGATTCGCAAACGATCTGACGGTTGCCAGTGGGCGGAAAAACTACCTGACAGATTCGGGCTCTTGGCATCACTGACGGCCAGGGTTCCTCCCTCAGGAAACAGTACCGCCAGTGGAGAAAAGGCCAGGAAATTACCCGAGAGTTGATCGGAAAAGTTGGAACTCAGATCGGCGATATTGTAGGAAAGATCCCCTCTTAAAAGCAGCGAATCGGTGGGCTGATACACCACGACGGCGTTGGAAAAGGGGATATGGGCGTCCACATCGCTTTGGGCTTCATAGCGATCCAGCGTGATGTCCTCAGAAATCAGTGGGCGCTTCGAGTTGCCCTCCTGAAATCCAAGGGTGAGAAACGGCGTCTCATCTCGATACCACCGGAAGCCCTGCTCCAGGAAGATCGAGAGCTTGGAAAACTTCAGATTCATTCCGAACTTGAGATCATCGGAGTGAATGTCCGTGTCCGCGTTAACGACAAACTCGTCTCCAGCCGCCGCCAGGCTGGTGCGGACCGGGCCCTGGCGGCTGGTCCTCTCATAGGCCACAAAGGGCGAGAACCGCTCCTCGGGGCGGAAGGTCACGTGAAATCGTGCAAACCGCTGCGAGATGTCGAACTTGTGCTGAGCCTCGAGATTCCCGCTTTCAAAAAGCGGATTGGCAAAAGACGGGAGTGCGCTGAAATAGTGAACGTTGCGATAGTCAAACTCCAGGTCATAGAGACCGTCCTTGGAGGCACGCAGATGGGCCGTGTTGTAGGGCTCTCCACCCCAACTGTTCATCCTCAGTTCCAGGCGATCAAAAAACCGGTTGGGTCCATCGGCAGGCACCACAAACAAGTTCGCGGCAAACAGCTTGGGACCTTCTCCATAGTCGAGTTGACTTCGATACAGATCTTCGCTGCCGGCAACATCGGTTTTTCCACGATATCCCCAGTCCAGCATCAAGCGGTACTCTTCAACCTGTCCCAAGGCCAGCCGGGGAGCGCACATCAACACAAGCATCAATGCGACGGCGGAGAACCTGGCACTGTTCGAAAGCTTGATCATAAACTCTTCACCTCATAAACAGAGGACTGGAATTGGAACCATGAATTTCACGATGGCAGGTGGTACAGCTGCGGAATCGGGAACTGCGCAGGTCATGAAACGCAGGAGGTTGACTGCCGGCAACGCCAGGGGTCATGGTATGGCACTCCAGACATAGCTGGGCCACTTGAGCCCGGTCCAGCAGCCTGGCATTGACGGATCCGTGGGGTTGATGGCAACTCTGGCAACCGTTGACCTTCAGGGGAAGGTGCTCAAAGGCAAAGGGGCCCTTTTTATCCGAGTGGCAGTCGAGGCAGCCTTCGTCGGCCCCCAACGCAAGACGGCGCAAGGGACGCCGCTCCTCGAGGTGAGGACTGTGGCAATCGACACAATCCATCGCTCCCTCCAGCACCGGGTGATGATACGGCTTTTGGAACTCGGCCCGGGTGGCCTGATGGCAACCCACACATAGGTCGGTTCGCTCGGCTTTCAACAATCCGAAGTTTGTTTCCTGAGGATGGACCTGATGACACGAGACACAGGAAAGGTTGCCGCGTCCATGAGCGGAGTGAGCGAAGGCGGAAATCTCAGGCATGGATTGATGGCAATCCAGACACTGAGCAGTCGAGACCTCAGGGGCCTTCTCCCGGAAGCTCAAGCTCATATCACCACCAGCGGCCAGATGCTCGCCTCCCGCCCCGTGACAGTCTTCACAGTCCTCGGCAGCATGCGGCGTCTGGAAGAAGGGTTCCTCCAACTGATGGCAGGCCTG
>JAZFRU010000288.1:0-2385 GCA_036445815.1 Acidobacteriota bacterium
CTCAAGTGTGTCTCCTGCCATCGGGTCTACCCGATCCGGGACGATATTCCGGTCATGCTCATCGATGAGTCCACCATCGAGCCTCCCGAAGAGACGCCCACCAGAGAGGCTCAAGCCTAGGGGATGCTCTGAGCGCAGTGCCGTCTCGAATTCTGTTTACACGTTTACGTTCTCTGGGCGATACCGTTTTGATGACCCCGATCTTCGCGGTGATGAAACGTGTTCCCGGCTGGCAGGTAGCCGTCGTGGTGGAGGCTCCCTATGAGCAGATACTCCAAGGCAACCGAGATGTGGATCAACTCATTGTCATCGATAACCTGCCCAACAAGTGGTGGGCGCGGCTGCGGGTTGTTCGGCAGATTCGTGCCTTCCAGCCCACTGTTGCAGTCGATCTTCACGGAGGCACCACCAGCGCTCTTCTGACCGCATTGTCAGGAGCTTCCAGGCGAGTCGGTTATCTGAAAAGTCGAATGGCCTACCTTTACAATGTCCAGGTTCCGGACTCCAGGAAAGTGTGGGGGCGCCAGCAGGTTCATACGGTGGAGCATCAACTTTCGGTGTTGAAGCATCTGGATTTCCCTGTAGAACCCATTCCCCCTCTGCAGGTCTCTGTGGATGAGGGTGATCGGGCATTCATCAAGAAGATGCTGGCGGATGAGGGCGTCGAAGGAGAATTCATTCTGATCCATCCCGCCGCCGCCTTCGACACCAAGCAGTGGGATTCAGAAAAATTCGCCTCGCTGGCCAATCGGCTGGTCGAGGATGGACATCCGGTCGTGATGACGGCGGGGCCTGGTGAAGAGTCGCTACTCGAGAGCATTCAACAAGACTGCGATTCAAAAGTTCGGTTTTTCTCACCCCTGCCCATAGGGCGATTCTCGGCTCTGTGTTCCTTCTGCAGTCTCTATGTGGGCAATGACACCGGACCGACTCACATCGTGGCGGCACTGGGAAAGAAGATTGTAGTGGTGTGGGGATCTTCAGATTTCAAGGTCTGGCATCCGTGGGGGACGGACCACCAGTTGATTCGGTCGGACTTGCCCTGTATCCCCTGTCCGGGGTACTTTTGTCTTCATTACGATGAACCTCGCTGCATACGTTCAATATCCTTGGAATCTGTTCTGGGAGCCGTCCAGACGCTGTTATGATCCCAGAAGATAAAGAGAAGACCCAAAGGCTCCTCGGTCGCTTCTCCGCTCAGCCTATTCTGGTGGTGGGAGATCTGATTCTGGATCACTTCGTCTGGGGGACGGTCGAGCGCATTTCTCCAGAGGCTCCGGTACCCGTGGTGAAAGTCGTCAAGGAGAGTTTTCACCTGGGTGGTGCGGCCAACGTTGCCTATAATCTTTCCGTCCTGAAGGCCCAGCCGTTGCTGGTCGGAATGGTGGGCCGCGACGAGGCGGGAGACCAACTGGTTGAGCAGCTGGAGAGAGAAGCAATCAGCAGTGCCGGAATCATTCGTGTCTCTGACCGCACCACAACCGTCAAGACGCGGATCATTGCCCAGCACCAGCAGGTGTGCAGAACGGATCGGGAGAGTTCGGCTCCACCTTCGACCTCGGTGCTATCTCAAATCAACGAACGCTATCTGGACTTTCTCGGGCAAGCCAAGGGGATCATCGTGTCGGACTATGCCAAGGGAGTCTTGTCCCAGATGCTGGTTCCGGAATGGATTCGCGAGGCTCGTCAAAACGAGAAATTTCTGGCCGTGGATCCCAAGCGAGCTGATTTTTCCAGTTATCGGGGAGCTTCCCTGATCACTCCCAATACCAAGGAAACCGAGAGGGCATCGGGAGTCGAAATCGTCGATGAGCCCTCTTTCATCCAGGCAGGTCAGCACTTGCTGGAAATAACGAAAGCGGACTCGGTGCTCGTCACTCGCGGTGAGGAGGGAATGACCTTGTTTTCAGGTCAGGATCATACTCATATTCCCACCGTTGCGAAGGAGGTATTTGATGTGACGGGAGCCGGCGACACGGTGATCGCTTCTCTGACCCTGGCCGTGACGGCGGGAGCATCGGTTGCAGAAGCGGCGGTTCTGGCCAATCACGCAGCCAGTGTGGCCGTGGGCAAGCTGGGTACAGCAGCGGCCTCCGTTGAAGAGATCTTGGCCAGCATTGGCTAGGACGAACCACGGAGACACGGAGAAGATTTTCACCACAGAGACACAAAGACACAGAGAAGAAACTTCTTTCCCTTTTCTCTTCCCTCCAATTTTAGCCTCACAGAAACAGCGCACGGCCCAGGCTGTCTCAAAACCCAATTAACCTGATGGTTGGGAGGGGAAGAGTCCGGAGTGTGGGAGGCGCCTCAGTGCGCCGAATCCGGATGGGCGCACGCCGTGCGCCCCTACAAACCTTTTCGTGGAACGTGGAACCTGGAACG
>JAZFRU010000289.1:0-3424 GCA_036445815.1 Acidobacteriota bacterium
TTGGATTTTCAAGGAAGATTCGGATTGATTTCAGATCCTGTCCCCGACTGACCGGGGCGCTGGTCGGAGACCAGCGCGTTTCAAGTTTCACGTTTCAAGTTTCACGTGGTTCCGGAATGTGGGAGGCGCCTCAGTGCGCCGAATCCGGACGGGCGCACGCCGTGCGCCCCTACACTTCTTTCGTGAAACGTTAAACCTGAAACGTGAAACGCGCGAGGCCGAAGAGCCGAAGCGCAGCCCGCCACGGTCAGCTGGTCAGCTCTTTACTTGAGAAACCGGCTTCGTCTTCCAGCACGGCCATGCCCTGTTCAAAGATCATGTCCACGGGAATACCTGCCGCGTTCAAGCGCTCCAGGTCGGCCGTCAGGACAGGGTCCGATTGTCCCCACTCACTCGCAAAGGTCTTGACCTCCTCATAGTCGCCGTTGCCCTGCAATCGAAGGATGCGTTCGGACAGGGTATCGACTGCCTCCCGGACCCTGTCGAAATGGACCCGGTAAGTTCCCGTGGCTTCATCCCGGGAGAAAACTTCTCGCTTCTTGAAGTAGTTGAAGCGCACTAGATTGGCCTGGCCGTGAGAACTGGAGGTCCCGAATCGAACGGATCGAAAAATGCTGGTCAGGAAGGTGACCGTGTGATCGTGAATCTCTCCGCCATCCCACTGGCCGCGTTCCGCGAGGCTCATGATCATATACTGGCTCAAAATGTCGGCTTTGCCCTCTTCGAGAGCCGAGGACTGATCCTGCAACGCCTCGGAGACGGTTCCTTTCCCCGTGAGGGTGTGCTTGATGCCCAGTCCGTGAGCAATTTCGTGAAACATGACATTGTTGAAGAAAGCCTCGAAGCTGATGTGCCGGCGCTGATCCTCCGCAATCAACAGGCCGGCCATGGGAACCAGTATTCTGTCGAATTTGGCGCGCATGGCGTTTTTCAATTGCAACCGGCGGGTTCCCTTCTGGAGTTGCACTTCGGAATCGTTGGGGAGATTGATGGCAATGGTCTTGGCCCCGGCATTGCAGTCACCCGCATAGTAAATAACATCGTAGGCGTTCAGATCAGAATCGGATCCAGGGCTCTCGCTCTTGTACGACTCAGGTACGGGGAGATCTTGTTGAAGGGCAGGGAGCAATTGGGCGTAGTTCCCCAGGCGCTGGCTCCATTCCCTGTCTTTGATCAAGACGTAGGCCTCGGCAGAGAGCTTGTAACCGAAAAGCTGGTCTTCGTAGCTCTCAATGGGACCGATGACGACATCCAGGGTATTGTCCTTCATGTCCATCCAGGCCAGATCGCTGGGACGGTAATCATTGTTCAGCAGGGCCTCGGCTCGCATCTTCAGATAAGTTTGTAGTCCTGAATCGTCGGCCAGCCGGGAAGCTTCGAGCAGTTTCGTTGAAGCCCTCTGAAGGGGTTCCGGATAGGCCTCCGAATAAGGGATCGCAATGAGTTCTCCCTGGCGGTTGCGGTCGACCAGGGTATAGGGACTCTTCAGTTTTTTGGCTTCCTCGGATGATCGTGAGGCCAGGGTCTCCTCGAACTCGTCCTTTGTCATGTCCGGAGGGTAAAAACAGGCTCCGTCGGGTTTGGGGCCGAGATTCTCGATCAGGGGCTGGTTGTTACCCAGACGATCCCAGGGGCCGTAGTTGATTTCAATCAGACTCCGCGTTTCCGGGTCCGGGATGGACTCCATCAGCGGCCCCTTGTCCCCGTAGGCCTGAAGCCAGAAAATCGTATCCATCTGCTGGGCCGCTTCGATCAGGAGAGGAATCATGGCCCGTTGTGGAGCGGTGAGCTTGCCCAGGTCAGTCTTCAGTCGGAAAGTCGCATAACGGTCGAGTCGCGATGGTTTTACAGGATCACCGGCTTGAGAGGGCATGGTGTTGTTTAGCAGAGCAGCGGATGAGAGACCTGAAATCCCAGGATCTCGTTACCCGTGAATTCTTCCTTTGGAATCTATATCTTCATGAACGAGAAATGGACGAAAGCCCGAATTATGCATAATGCGGGCTAGGGTTCCCGGACCAGACAGTCGGCAAGCACTTCGGCCAGGTGGCGTGCTTTACGGCCTGTAAAGTGCTGGATCTGTGAGCGACAGCTGAATCCAGAGGCCACCACCTCGGCCTTTTCGGAAGCCTTTCTCAGGGCCGGGAATAACCGGTCTTCTCCGATCTGACCGGAAATCTGATAGTGCTTTTGGTCGTATCCGAAGGATCCCGCCATGCCGCAGCATCCCGAATCGATCGCCTGTAACTGAGTCTGTTTTAAACTTTTCAGGGAGCTCAATGAACCTTCGATGCCCTGGAGTGCTTTTTGCTGGCAGTGGCCGTGGAAAAGGATTTCATCGGGGCCCACTCCCATCTTTTCGCTCAGACGAGAGGCGACCTCATCCCGGTTCAGGAAGTCCTCCAGAGTCACGACAGTGCTCGATATCGGCTGACTGCCCGGGGCGCCATTCAACAGGTTCGGGTAGTCATCATGGATCGTGGACCAGCAGCTGGGCTCCAGGACGATGACAGGAATCTTCTGGTCGGCGAATTGTTGAAGTTGCTGGTTCAGCAGCTGAGCCATTTCCTTGACCTGGGCGAGCTGTCCCGCCGAGATCAGAGGGCGCCCGCAACAGCCGATATCCGCCATCACGACTCGGAAATTCAGGCCCTCCAGCAGACGAACGGCGGCGATGCCCACCTGAGGCTCATAGAAGTTGGTGAAGGTATCGACGAAGATCGCCACTTGCTGCTGGTCCTGATCCGGTTGTCCGCCATCGAGATGTTCCCGGCACCAGGCGGTGAAGGTCTGCTGGGCGACCGGCGGTAGAGATCGTCTCCGGTCGATCCCGGTCAGCCGTTCCAGGAGCCATCGTGAAATCGAGAGATCCATGAACCAGTTGGAGAGAGTGGGGAATCGGCTGGCCCACCGGGCCGTTTCTCGTATCCTGGAAATGAATCGTTTGCCCAGGGGCAGCCCATGCTTCTGGTAGTAGTGGGCCAGAAATTCCGATTTGAGGCGGGCCATGTCCACGCCCGAGGGGCACTCCGACTTGCAGGCCTTGCATTCCAGGCAGAGATCCAGAACCTCGTAGAGCCGCTGACTGGTCAATCCATCCGGACCCAGCTTTCCAGCAATCGCCAGGCGCAGCGCATTGGCGCGACCCCGTGTGGAGTGTTCCTCGTCCCGGGTGGCGATGTAGGAGGGGCACATGGTTCCTGAAAGAGATTTTCGGCAGTGGCCCACACCGGTACACAGTTCAATGGCCCGGTCAAAGCCCTTTTCCTGTTGAAAATGAAAGTGAGTCTTCGGGAAACTGGTCGTATAGTCAGGATCAATTCGAAGATTCTCAGCGATGTCCTGGGCATCGATGATCTTTCCCGGATTCATGAGACCGGCTGGATCGAAGGTCTTTTTCACTTCACGGAATGCCTGGTAGAGC
>JAZFRU010000290.1:0-17025 GCA_036445815.1 Acidobacteriota bacterium
TGACGTAGCAGAAGAGTCTTTAAGTATTGCCGGAGAAATTTGTGTTTTCACCAATTCCTTCATCACGGTTGAAACACTGTAACCCGTGCCCGAACCCACTATGTCTATCCAACCACCCAAGAAAGAGCTCGAAGACCGGCGTCTGAATCTGGACTCGATGACCCCTCGCCAGATCGTCGAAGAGCTGGACAAATATGTTGTCGGCCAGCAGAAAGCGAAGCGAGCTGTCGCGGTGGCCCTTCGGAACAGAGTCCGAAGACAAAAGTTAAAGCCGGAAATGGCTGAGGAAATTCAGCCCAAGAATATTCTGATGATCGGAACCACGGGGGTGGGCAAGACTGAAATTGCAAGACGGCTCGCTCGTCTGGCCAACTCGCCCTTCCTCAAGGTCGAAGCCAGTAAATTCACTGAGATTGGCTACGTGGGCCGCGATGTGGAGTCCATCATTCGCGATCTGGTCGATATCTCGGTGGAGATGATCCGCCAGGAGAGGGCCCTTGAAGTCACGGAGAAGGCGATTCACAATGCGGAAGAGCGCGTGCTCGATCTCCTTTTGCCTCTGACTCTCAACCCAGCTCAAGATTCCCCGAAAACACCGGAAGATTCTTCCAATCCCAAAGAACTTGAAAAACTCAGCAAAATCCGGGACAAACTGCGCCCACAGTTACAAACAGGCAAACTGGATCACCGCGCTGTGGAATTGGAAATCCCTGAACGTGGATTTCCTGCCCTTGAGATCATTACCAGCCAGGGCATTGAGGAGATGGATATCAGCATCAAAGATCTTCTGCCGGGACTTCTGGGGGCGAAAAAGCAGAAGCGGAAAATGCAAGTCGAGGAGGCCCTGGACTATCTGATCATGGAGGAGGAGTCGAAACTCATCGACATGGACCAGGTCACCCGTGACGCCCTGGACCGAGTTGAAGAATCCGGCATTGTCTTCATTGACGAAATTGACAAGATCTCGGGCAGAGAGACAGGCCATGGACCTGAAGTAAGCCGAGAAGGAGTCCAACGCGATATCTTGCCCATTGTCGAGGGGACCGCAGTGCACAGCCGCCACGGAATGGTGCGTACCGATCACATCCTGTTTATTGCGGCAGGAGCCTTTCATGTATCCAAGCCATCCGATCTGATCCCTGAACTGCAGGGCAGATTTCCTGTCCGTGTGGAAATGAGCTTTCTGACCCGAGAGGACTTCGTACGGATTCTCCAAGAGCCGAAAAACGCCCTCATCAAACAGTATCGGGAGCTTCTGGCAACCGAAGGCGTCCGCCTGAAATTTTTGAAGAGCGGCATTCAAGAAATCGCCCATTTTGCCAGCGTCGTCAATGAAAGCACCGAAAATATTGGGGCCCGTCGCCTCCACACCATCATGGAGGCACTCCTGGAGGACATTTCTTTCGACGCACCCAATTTACCCAAAAAGCCCATCACCATCGACGCCCAGTACGTGAAGAATCAACTGGCCGGAATCGTCGAAGATCAGGATCTGTCCCGATATATTCTTTGAAACCCTAACCGCCGACCGCTAACCCCTGACAGGTAACACAATCGAGACTTGCAACTTGCGATTTGAAACCTGGGAATCGAAAACTCCAACCCTCCACCTCTACGGGCTGCGGCCAGGGGTCAGGGAGCAGCCTCGCTTCGCTCCGGCCGCGTTCCACGTTCCAGGTTCCACGTTCCACGAAAACAAGGAATGGTCCGGGTTCAGGAGTTCGGTGTCAGCTGGTCAGCTCTTACTAGTCTCTTTCCTCCTCTTCTCCGCTTGTGCCAAGGTAGCCGATCCGCTCCCGCCTTTGGTCGTCCCGCCGGCTACCGTCAATGATGTAGCGACCGTCCGTATGACCGACCGCATTCGAATCGTCTTCTCTCTGCCGCCCCAGAAGATTCAGTGGGTAGAACTCTATCGGCTATGCGGAAATCCTCCCTTCCGTCCTGAGAATGCTGGATTGTTGACCCGCACTGAAGTTGGAGAACTTCCCACCTACCAGGATAACGCCAGGTTTTTCCTTGAGGATCAACCCGTGTTCAATCAAAGCTGTAGTTACTGGCTTCGGTTCGTGGACGGCAAAGGCCTGAGTTCTCATTTCTCGAACCCGGCAGCCACTCTTTCCGAGTGATCGGGTCCGATCACAGAGCGGCCGCTAAACGCCTAGCTCACCGACAGTAAGAAGTCCTGGTCCCTCCATTCGGAATTCGGGATTCTGAGCTGTAATTCTGTCCCGGACCCGCTGGTCGAAGATCAGCAGCCTGTGATAGGTTGTGATCGTTTGATCGGGATGATGTATTATCCCGTTCAAATGAGAGGAGAGAAACCATGAAATTCTTTTTGGACACGGCCAACATTGAAGAAATTCGAAAGGGAGTTTCCCTGGGGCTTGTTGATGGAGTCACGACTAACCCTTCCCTGGTCGCCAAAGAGGGAAAAGACCTAGAAGAGATTGCCAAGGAGATCTGCGATCTGGTGGATGGGCCGGTCAGTCTTGAGGTTGTATCCACCAAAGCCAGTGACATCATTGAAGAGGCGCGCCGTCTGGCCAAGGTCCATGAAAACGCCGTCGTCAAGATTCCCATGGTCGAAGAAGGCCTCAAGGCCTTGAAGGTTGTCAGTCAGGAAGGAATTCGGGTCAATGTTACACTGGTCTTCAGCGCCACTCAGGCGCTTCTTGCCGCAAAAAATGGTGCGGCCATCGTCAGCCCTTTTGTGGGACGACTCGATGACATCGCCACCAACGGGATGGATCTCATCTCAGATATTCTAACCATCTATGAAAACTATGGGTTTGACACTGAGGTGCTGGTTGCCTCGATTCGCAGTCCGATGCATGTTCTCGACTCAGCCCTGATGGGAGCCCACATCGCCACCATGCCCTATAAGATCATGGCGCAGCTCCTCAAACATCCCCTCAGTGACATCGGACTCAAGAAATTCCTGGCCGATTGGGAAAAACAACAGCAGTCGGCACATTCCTAGCCTGGACGGAACAGAGGTTCTCCTTACGAAGAGCCGTCGCCTTCATCTGAGTAAGCCAATGAAAGTGCCGCCGATGCAATACAGAGTTCATGCGTAATTCGGGCTAAACTGACCGGTTGACTGGGCCAACAGGATTTAAATCCGCACCTCCGCATCTATGGATTCTGAAGAAAGAAGAAAAGAGCTTCAACGTCGCTATCGTGAAGCCGAGCTAGGGGGCGGAGAAGCCCGTATCAAGCGACAACACCAGGCTGGCAAACTGACCGCTCGAGAACGGATTGAGTTTCTGCTGGATGAAGACTCTTTTCAGGAAACTGACAAACTGGTCATTCATCGATCCACAGATCTGGGGATGGAGAAAACAAAGATTCCCGGCGATGGGGTCATCACGGGTTACGGTCGAATTGACGGTCGCCTCACTTACGTCTTTGCCCAGGACTTCACCGTCTTCGGTGGAAGCCTCTCTGAGACCAATGCGGCAAAAATCTGCAAGATCCTGGACCTGGCCCTGAAGGTTGGTGCGCCGGTCATCGGAATTAATGACAGCGGCGGCGCCCGCATTCAAGAAGGCATCGTGAGTCTGGCGGGATATGCTGAAATCTTCCTTCGCAACACTCTGGCAAGCGGAGTCATCCCCCAGATTTCCGCCATCATGGGACCGTGTGCCGGTGGCGCCGTTTACTCCCCCGCCATTACAGATTTCACCTTCATGGTCCATAAGACCAGCTACATGTTTATCACTGGACCGGATGTCATCAAGACCGTCACTCAAGAAGAAGTCACCAAATCCGAACTGGGAGGTGCCACCACTCACACCACCATCAGTGGAGTCTCTCATTTTGCTTCCCACAGTGATGAAGAGTGCCTGGCTCAAATCCGTGAACTCCTATCCTATCTCCCCCTGAACAACATGGATGATCCTCCTTACCAGACTCCTTCGGACAGCCGCGACCGGCGCGACCCGAAACTGAAGAACCTGGTTCCCACAGATCCGAATCAACCCTACGACATGAAGGAACTCATCGGATCCGTGGTGGATGAACAGCGGTTCTTTGAGGTCCATGCAGAGTTTGCTAAAAACATCGTAGTCGGATACGCACGACTGAACGGATTCCCGGTGGGAATCGTTGCCAATCAACCGGCCTTTCTTGCCGGCACTCTGGACATCGATTCTTCAGTCAAGGCGGCTCGCTTTGTCCGCTTCTGTGATGCCTTCAACCTACCTCTGATAGTCTTCGAAGATGTTCCTGGCTTTCTTCCGGGAGTCCGTCAGGAACATGGGGGAATCATCAAGGCGGGAGCCAAACTTCTTTATGCCTTTGCCGAGGCAACGGTTCCCAAAATCACGGTCATTACTCGTAAGGCTTACGGTGGGGCTTATTGTGTGATGGCATCCAAGCACATACGGGCGGACATCAACTATGCTTATCCCACCGCCGAGATTGCCGTGATGGGCCCCCAGGGAGCCGTCAAGATTCTCTACCGCAAGGAAATCAAAGAGAGTCCAGATCCCGAAGCATTCTTCACGCAGAAGGTAGAGGAGTTCCGAGAAAAATTCGCCAACCCCTATATTGCGGCGGAGCGAGGTTACATCGACGAGATTATCGAGCCCCTGGAGACGCGGCCGAAATTGATCCAAGCCCTGGAGATGACTGCCAACAAGCGCGATACGAATCCTCCCAAGAAGCACGGAAATATTCCACTGTGAAACAAGAGAATCACGATTCGCGTGTCGAGAAAACACGAATGAACAAATCGTCAGATGCCCGAGACCTCAATCGCCTGTCAGGGGGCAGGGAGCAGCCTCGCTTCGCTCCGGCCGCGTTCCAGGTTCCACGTTCCACGTTCCACGAAAACAAGGAACGGTCAGGAGTCAAGGGTCAGGGGTTAGGGGTTAGGGGTTAGAGGTCAGGGGTCAGGTGTTCAAAAAAATCCTCATCGCCAATCGTGGAGAGATTGCCATCCGAATCATCCGGGCATGTCGCGATCTGGACATTTCCCCTGTCGGTGTCTACTCGGAAGCGGATCAAACAGCACTTCACGTCCGGTTGTGTGATGAGGCCCACGGCATTGGACCTGCTCCCGCTGCCAGGAGCTATCTGGACATCGATAGGATCATAGAGGCAGCTCAAAGATCTGGAGCCGAGGCCATTCACCCGGGTTACGGTTTCCTTTCAGAGAATCCCTTTTTTGCCCAGGCCTGCGAGGATTCCAAGCTGGTGTTCATCGGGCCTTCAGCGGCTTCAATCCAACTGATGGGCGACAAGATCATGAGTCGGACCGCAGTTGAAAAGGCCGGAGTAATCACGGTTCCGGGCTCCACTACACCCCTTCAATCGGTGGAGGATGCCCTCGAGCAGGCTTCCCTACTGGGCTATCCTCTCATGCTCAAGGCCAGTGCCGGAGGTGGGGGCAAGGGAATACGAGTCGTATCCAATAGGGAGGAATTAACCACCCTCTATGAAAGCGCTGCCGGTGAAGCCGAATCATCCTTTAGTGATTCCACTCTCTACCTGGAAAAGTACTTGTCCCGGCCCCGACACATAGAGATCCAGGTGCTGGGAGACCAACAAGGCCATCTCATCCACTTGGGCGAGAGAGAATGCTCTATTCAGCGGCGGCACCAGAAGCTGCTTGAGGAAAGCCCCTCCCCTCTGGTCGATGCGAATCTCAGAGAGCAAATGGGATTGGCCGCCCTCAAGGTGGCCAGATCGGCCGATTATCACAACGCCGGCACCGTGGAATTCCTGGTTCAACCGGGAGAGACCGCCGCTCAGAGCAAGTTCTATTTTCTGGAGATGAACACAAGACTCCAGGTGGAACATCCGGTCACGGAGATGGTGACGGGCATTGATCTGGTGCGTGAGCAAATCCAAATCGCTGCGGGATCCAGCCTCGACTATCGACAGGAAGACATCCAACCCCGCGGCGCCGCCCTCGAATGTCGGATCTATGCCGAAGACCCTCAGAACGAATTCTTCCCTTCACCGGGAACCCTCACCACTTACCAAGAACCCGCCGGTCCAGGGATTCGCTGCGACAGCGGCGTGCGTGCCGGGTGTCAGGTTCCCGTGGAGTACGATCCGATCATCGCGAAGGTCATCACCTATGGAAGCGATCGCCTCCAGGCCATTCATCGAATGCGTCGAGGCCTGGACGAATACAAAATCAGCGGTGTCAGAACGACTATTCCCTTCTTTCAAGCTCTCCTATCCCATCCGGCATTTGTCGAAGCCAAGCTCCATACCGATTTCATCGACGAACACCCGTTCCACACCTCCCGGCAAGACACAAGCCACCGTGAAACCGTTCCCTTGGTTGCGGCTGCACTCCACCGATTTCATCAATCCCGGAAGCCGAGACCCCAGACTCCAAGTCGGCACCGACCGTGGAGACACCATGGCCGCTGCCGGGATCCCTTTCGTAAATGGTGAGGAGCGCCGGCCTCCGGCCGACGCGTTCCACGTTTCACGTTTAACGTTTCACGAAAGACCAAGAGAGCCGCTCTTCACCACAGAGACACAAAGACACAGAGAAGAAGATTTCTCCCTTTTGCTTCCCTCTCCGATCTCAGCTAATCCACAGTGTGGGAGGCGCCTCAGTGCGCCGATTCCGGAAGCCGCTCAACTTCTGGGTTGGTTGAGATTGAAAAGCTAAGAGAAAAGAAAAGTGTTTCTTCTCTGTGTCTTTGTGTCTCTGTGGTGGAATTTTTTCCCGTGTCTTTGTGGTGGAAATTCTAAGAGAAGTGGCGCTGAACGATTCGCTCGGAGATGAAGGCAGCCACCGTGGCCGTTGGCCCTCCGTAGCCCTGACTGGCACAACGGGGAAGAATACTGGCATCGCAGACGAACAAATCCTCAACGTCATGGGATTCTCCGTATTGATTGACCACAGAAGTCCCGGGGTCAGTCCCCGCCCGACAGGAGCCGGCCCAGGCAAAAAAACTGGCCAGCCGAATAGGCCGTCGATCTACCTCCACATCCCTGGCTCCCATAGCTCGCAGCACTTCATCGGCCAGTTGACTCCCTTCCTGCAACAGGCTCTGGATGCTGGAATGGGAGAGGTCGTAGAACAGCTGAGCTTTGATGTTTGTCCGACCCAGGATCTCGCCGGGACGCACAACCACGACCGTCACCCGTCCTCGCTTGAGAAGTTGATCCCGGTGAATCGAAGGGACCGATGGGTTACAAATCTGGCGCATGAAGTTCTTGTGCTCCTGGCCAAATTGCGGAGCCATCGAATTCAATGCAACCTGGTGTGGTTTGCCGATCTCGGGGTGGAAGGAGCGAAGTTGAATTCGGTCGTGGATCTGGTCAGACCGGGTATCGCGAAAGAGATGGAAGCCACCATCGTGAAACTCCCCATCGCTCATGGGCACGTCGAAGAAGCCATTGACATTAAGGGGACCTGCCCGACCATCAATGTTGCGGCCGACGTTGTCATTCTCTACAAGCAAGTCATTTTCCAGGTCTTCCCGAGATCCGTACCCCGAACGCATGAGCAAAACCGGACTGCCGAGAATGCCACACGAAACGATGATCTTGTCCCCTCTGACAAGATAGTCCGAGCCATCCTGAGTGAAGGCAACAGCAGTGGCCCGACCCTTTTCAATGACGACCTTCTGTACCTCGGCGTCACCAATAATTTCAACTCCATGTTTTTCCGCGATGGGGAGATAGGCAACAAAACTGCCGCTGCGAGCATCATACTTGCACATATTAATGGCATCGCAGAATCCACTCGACAGACAATTTTGCTTGGCCACGGAACTGGCACTGATCTCAAGTCCCAGTCCACTGCCAGCCTGGCGAAAATCGAGGTCAAACTTGGTGAGCAGTTCCTCCGGACGATCGTGAATATTGAACATTTGCACGATCTCCTGGGCCGAGGGCTTGAAATTACCTTCGGTCCAATCGACCCCCGTCTCCTGCTGCCAAGCCACATAGTCAACAGGATGGGGATCACGTGTATTGGCCCCATAATGAAGCGATCCTCCTCCCACCAGAGAACCGGCTGGAATCGCAAAGGTATTGGGACCATCCGGACCTTGGGGATAAAGGCCCATCCGATACCGGTTATGTTCCCCGAAGTCGCTCGTTATGTTGGTGAACATTCGACGACGCAGAGGATGCCCGTAGCCCGGCCGGGGCTCACCCTGGAGGTAGGGACCTCGTTCAATCAGGGCAATTCTCAGCCGACCTCCCGTTCGAGGATTCACGCCGGCCCGGGCAATTCTTGCCGCAACGGTAAGGCCGGCCATACCGGCTCCCACCACCACCAGGTCATAGGGATCCGTGTACTGTAGGGCCATATTCCTTCTTCCTTCCTGGTTCGAGTCGTTCTGACCGAAAGATATCAGAGGGTATGTTTTCGTGCAATCGTGCTGTCGTACAATCGTTTTTCGTGCTTTGGTACGGTCAGAGGTCAGGGGTTAGCGCTTCGGCCCTTCCGGCCTCGCGCGTTTCACGTTTCAAGGAAAGATGACAGGAACCGCTCCAAAAGCGCGACAGGTCAGAGGTCAGTAAGCCGGTCAGCCTGCTTGTCTCCCCCTGGCCTGCAAGTTAAAATCAACCGAATCTGGCCAAACCTATGAAGACAGAAACTCCCACCGTCAACCCCATTTTGCTCGAAATCGTGGAAGGAACCATTGAATCCTCTCGAAAAGAAATGGAGTTGCAGGTGGAACGGACGGCCCGCTCGACCGTGATCCGAGAGCAGCATGATTATCGCGCCGCCATCTTTGACCGAAAAGGCCGAGGGATCTCCGCTGTCTCCTCTGCCGCCAACGTCCAACCCATTCTGGACGACTTTGCCGAAGACATTGAAGAGGGGGACCTCTTCATCTGGAATGATCCCTATAAGGGAGGGGGCATCTCTCATCTTCCCGACATCTGTATTACCGCGCCCGTGTGGAAGGATGACCGGATCATCGCCTTTATTCAGGTCTATGGACACGTCCATGATGTGGGCGGGATCAGCCCCGGCAGTATGCCCCTGGAAGCCACCGAGATCTTTCAGGAAGGGATCATCATCCCTCCCGTGAAGCTACACCAAAAGGGCCTGCTTAACCAGGCGCTGTATCGAACCATCCTCAACAACTCCCGTTATCCCGAGATGCTGCAGGGTGATCTGGATGCCGAGATCGCTGCCTGCCAGATTGGAGTTCAGCGGGTCACAGAACTGTTCCGTCGATATGGCCTGGAAGCCGTCGAGAAGTGTTTCGATCACCTTTTGGCTCGCTGTGCTCGGACCCTCAAGGAGGAGGTTCTGCCGCAGATACCCGAAGGGGAATATCCCTTCGAAGACTTCATTGAAACGGCCGGAATGTCCAAAAATAAATTGGCGGAGTTCGTGAGAATGAAGGTCACTCTTCGCAAAACACCAGAGCGCATGGTTTTCGACTTCGCAGGAACAGGTAAGCAGGCCAGTGTCTCCATCAACTGTCCGGCTAACCAGGAGTATTTCATCAAATATCTCTCCTGCATCCTGCGCCTGCTGGCACCCGAGATCGTGATGAACGACGGGCAAAAAGAAATACTGAAAGCCGTCATCCCCAAGGGAACCATCCTGAGCCCGGAATTTCCCGCCTCTTGTTCCCATCGTCACTGGACCATCTTTCGATTGACAGAAGTCTGCATGGGGGCACTCGTCAAAGCCATGGCGGGTGGCGGAACCGGATCTTCAGATACGCGCTGTATCGTTACCCTGGTGGCCCGGACCAGCGAAGGTCATCAGTTTTTGATCCGAGATGTGATGGGAGGCGGCTCGGGAGCTCGCCCCTTCGCCGATGGCGATGACTGCGTCACGGCCAATGTGAGGGGCCGCAACATGCCTTGTGAGTTCTTCGAAAGCTTCCACCCGGTTCGAGTGGAACGGTTGGCCCTGAGACCCGACTCGGGGGGACCGGGTCAGTTCCGAGGAGGATTGGGTTATTTGAAGGAAATCCGCTTTCTTACGGATGGCTTCATCATGGTAGCCGATGACCGTATGCTGCTTCAGCCCTTCGGAGCAGCTGGAGGCGAGGCAGGTGCCGGTAGCCTCTACACCCTCAACCCGGATACCGATAAGGCCTTACCCATTCCCAACAAGACCGATTTCGTTCCGATCCAAAAGGGAGATATGCTGCGTATTCAGACTCCGGGAGGCGGAGGCTGGGGAGATCCACTGGATCGGGGTCCAAACACAGTACTCGCTGATTTCAGATTGGGACGAGTTTCCCTGGATTCCGCTCGCCGCGACTACGGAACTGTCATCGATCCCGATTCGATGAGGGTTCTCGAGGCCGAAACTCAACAGGAAAGAAAGCTGCTCCGCAAATCACGCCCACCGCTGACCATCATTGATCGCGGTGATCGCTTCAGAAAGCTCCTCGCGAAGGACCGCATTTCATTGACCAGTGAAGATCCCGTCATGTGAGAGCTTTGGCCTTCGGCCAAAGCGTACCAGGTTCCAGGTTCCACCTTTGCCGGAAGGGGGGAGGCTGCACAGGTGCCGCATCCGGACTCACTTTCTAGACATCGCTCCGCAAGCACGACAGAGCCTCCCGCCCTGACTCAGGCTTCTTCCTTTATGTATTTGTGGTTGAGATTTTCATCCCACCCTCATAGAATCCAGGAATTCACCACAACCGACTGCAGGGAGGGCAACGAGCTATGAGAAGAACGACTCCTTTATTTACACTTTGTCTGATGGTCCCGATGTGCTTCTGCTCACCGCTGGTGGGACAGGCTAACTCTTCCGTTCTGGTTATCCAGGGAGGAACCGTGATCGATGGAACCGGAGCCCCTCCAGTGGCCGATACGGTGATCGTTATTGAAAATGGACGGATTATCCAACTGGGTGGAGATACAGAGACCCCGGCGGACGCCCGGGTCATCGACGCCAACGGAAAATACGTCATCCCCGGCCTGATCGATTCCCACGTTCACTACGACATGCCCTGGCTCAACCGTCTCTATCTGGCCAACGGTGTAACATCGGTTCGGGATCTTGGCGGATCGATGGACCGACTGCTCACACTACGGCAGGAAATTGCAGCCGGGAACATTCTGGCCCCTCGAATGTTCATTTCGGGGACCCCCATTAATCCTGGATCGGTCAAGGCCATGAACTTGAGCAGTTCCAGGGAGATGGCCGAAAAGTTGGTTCAAGCAGGAGTCGACGGGATCAAGGTCACCGGCTATTCCACAGACGAGCTTCGGGAAATTGTGGAGGTCGCCCACGCTGCCGATTTGATTGTGTACGGACACACCGGTCCCAAACGTGGCAATCGGGGTCCCGGTGCCCGCCTGGCCGTCGAAGCCGGCCTGGATGGCATCGAACACGCTTTGGGAGTTCTGGAGGATGCCATGGACCGGGATGTCCCGGTTCCGGACGACTATGATCCCTTCGACCGAAGCCATATTTTCCGGCACTGGTACGGCCGAATGCACGCCGTGGTCAATCCCGAAACGGTCCAAACCATTGTTAAGATGATGGTGGAGAATGATGTTTACTTTTCGCCCACGCTGGTGAATTTCGATCGAAACTTTGTCAAAAGGAACACACCCGAAACAGAAGCAGACCCGAACCTCAAATATATTCCAGAGGATGAACCGGACGCTTTTGGGCGCTTCTCCGCCTCCGATCGAGAAGAATGGCAAAAGACTCTCGACCTGATGCTTGACGCGACTTTCCGTTTTCACCAGGCGGGAGGCTTTCTGATAGCGGGAACCGATTCTCCCGGGGCCGCCTTGCCAGGTTGGAGCCTGCACCAGGAAATGCAATTCTTTGTGAAAGCCGGCATCTCACCCATGGAAGCGCTCAAGGCCGCCACCTTGAACAACGCGAAGGTGATCAACCAGGAAGACCAGCTGGGAACCCTGGAAGTCGGGAAATATGCCGATCTGGTTATTCTTGATGCCGACCCGCTCCAGGACATCGCCAATACCGAAAAGATTCACCGGGTCATCCAGAATGGGGTGGTGTTCGACCCTGCGGCCCTGTTGGAAGATAACCTTCAACAGTTTGGAAACCGCGGCGAGCGGAGCTTCGACCGCACCCGAAGAAATTAAGACTGACGTGAAGATATCGGGATTTCGGTCGACACTCTTGCTGCTGTGTCTGTTGACCCCATTTTCGCTGCGGGCTCAGGACAACCTTCAATCACTGGGCTCGTTCCTGCCTGATGGTGAGGGAAGAGAGTTGGTGGCCAATCACTGTACTCGCTGCCACAGCAGCGAGCGCATCCACCAGGTGATCGTTGAGAGTGGGGGGGGCGATGAACATTTCTGGAGGGCCCTGGTGGGCCAGATGATAAGGGTGTTCAATGCTCCTATTGCCAGCCATGAAGTCGACCCCATTGTCGCCTACCTGGCCAGGAACTTCGGCCCCTCTGACGGAGTCCCGGCCGTTGGCAGCGATATCATAGGTGCTGATCCCGATGACGAACTCTACTCGTTTTTACCCAACGACGAAGGCAAAACTCTGATCACCCTGTACTGCACGACCTGTCATCACGCCAGCGGAGTCCGGCAAAACATCGCCAAACGGGCCGGCCGAGATCAAAACTATTGGAACACGCTTGTCAGGCGCATGGTCACAACCTGGAATGCGCCCATCGCCGATGAAGATATCGAACCGATCATCACCTATCTGACCAAACACTTCGGACCCTCCTGGGGTGCTCCCTAGCAGGTAAACACCAATGCCAGATCACGAAACTTTTGACGTTATCGTAGTAGGCGCCGGGACGGCAGGAACCATTCTGGCCTCGCGGATCGCCGAGAACGGCGTCAATCCAGCTACGGGAGACCGTCTCAGGGTGGGACTGTTTGAAGGGGGGCCCTACTATATGGAGGGAGGACCTCTGCAACCTGGAACTGGAGATCCCTGGCGGCGAAGGTTGATCACCAACATCAAGGGTGATGAGACGGACCCTCCCAAGTGGCACTATGACGGCTTTAACATCAAGGCCGTGGGGGGCTGCTCCTTGCACTGGGGATCCAACGCCTTCATGCCGATCCCCAAGGATTATGCCAATTGGCAGGCCGCGACCGGCGTCGATTGGGACCCCACCAACGAAACCTTCGCGGAAGCCATTGAAGAGACCCTCAAGATGTACCACGTCCATCCTGTCAGCACCTTCTACAGCGAACCGAGACCTGCCCGGCTCAATCGTGGCGGACAAATGTTTGCCGATGCCGCCACGGCCCTGGGACATCCAGTCAATCCCCCTCCGGATCCCAGAGAACGGGGAATCAGCGGGGTATCTCGGATCAATTGCATTCTCTGCGGATACTGTGGGAGAGGACATTACTGTAAATACGATTCCAAAATCACCGGCCTCCACTACTTGAAACTGATCGGTGAGGAAAACGGTCTCGAGGTCATTCCCGACGCCGAGGTCGAGCGCATCATCATCGAAAAAGAAGGCAGTTCCTTTGTGGCCAAGGGCATTGCCTACACCCGGGAGGGTGAACCTAAGGAGGCCCGGGCTCCACGTGTCGTGGTTGCCTGTGGAACCACGGGAACTCCGGTGCTTCTTTACCGATCCGGATACGGTCCCCGGGATCTGTTGGGTCAGAATCTGATCGTTGAAAACAACAATGTGGGTCGTCACCTGGACGGCGATCTTCTAGGGGCGTCTCTGGACCTGATCGCACTGTTCGGGGAGGACATTCACACCGACCAGGGCAGCGCTTCAAGTCTTCTGGTTCACGAGGACGGCGATCGTAACAAGCTGGCTCTCAGGGGAATCTCCCGGGTCAGCTACGGCAACCGGTATCCGGATCAGCTGGCACTGTACTCGATGGCCCCTGATTTCGGATGGGAGCACCGGGAGTACATGGAAAATGCCGTCAAGAGGATCGGTATTCTGGCCATCAGCCTCAAGGCCCCCTTGTGGGACAAGGGACGTGTGGGTCTGAAGGGAGAACATCTGTACCCGCGTGACGACCCGGCTATTCTCGATCTGATTCACAAGGCCTGGAACATCTCCCTCGACATCGTCGGAAAACTCGACCCTCAACCCATCAAGGTGGACCGGACGCCTCCTCAGTCCTTCAATGTCCTGCATGAAGTGGGGACCTGTCGGGCAGGAGTCAGTCGAGAAAACTCCGTGGTTACCCCTGAATTCGACAGTCACGACGTCGAGAACCTCATGCTTTGCAGCGCGGCCGTCATTCCCAACGCCAACCATACAGCTTCCCACATGGCTACGGTTTCGGTGAGCTCTTATGCCTGGCGGCGTATCGTGTCCAACCATTTCAGCCGAGGTGCTGCACCTCTGGTAATGTAACCTCGGAGTCAGAACAATGAAAAAGAACAGGCGAAGATTTCTAAGCCGATCGATCAGGGCCATGATCGTGACACCGGCCCTGGCGGCAGCTCGTATCCGACACCTGTCTCCAAGGGCGCCCAGTGATGTCCCAGATGAGGTGCTTCCAGGAGATCCGGGGACACGAGACACCGAGAGTTACGGCAGCATCGGCGAGGAGTAGGGCCATGTCAAACAAGAATAAAGACACGAGCAGGCGTCATTTTCTAAAAAAGACGGCACTTGCCTCAGTCGCAATCGCTTCTTCCGTCGAGGCGGCACAGACAGTCAAGGCCGACGACAGACTGCACATTCTGGCCGCTCTGGGGGACACCCTGATTCCCTCCGCCCCGGGAAAACCCGGCTTCAGGAGCCTGGAGCCGCATGGGATTACTGCCGAGACCAACAGGCGTCTGAGAGCCCTCGAAGATGCACTGTTTACCGAGTTCGATCAGGCGGCTCGAGAGTTCTTCCCGGATCGTAATTTTGTCGAATTGGATGAAGACGAATCTGCCCAATTCCTCAGGAAGGTGATCGATGGATCGGATTTTTCCGACAAGACTCTTCATGGAAGAGTTCGACGGCTTTACCGTCTGGTACGGATTGCGGTTTTTCGGGTTTTTTATTCCAATTTCCCGGATCACGAAATCGTGCGCAACACGCAGGGAGTCCCCGTTCTCAGGCCTGGAGACCTGCACCAGATCACCGTACCCGACACCCAGGGCCTCACCACCGGTTGGGACATTGCCGGTTATCGAGGCCCATTAACGTGGCAACAAGAAGAGAACATGAGAACCGATATGCGCCAGACTCACTGGCACGACGACTGGGAAGATCTGGTCGTTCGCTATCGGCCCAAACCCTCCCAGAAATGATTGATCCGGAACCGGAACCTTCCTGCGCCAGCCCTGCAAAAATGTGAACATCGAGGCCGAATACGACAATCAAGTCTACCGGATCCAGCTGATCGAGCAGGAAGGCGCCGATCCCGGATGCCACTTCGAAGTCAAGATCGAAGGGCCTGACAGCGAGCAGGTCCTCGACGTCCGCGTGATCAGTCACACACGAGACATCTGGACTCTGGAGATTGACGGAAAGATCCAGAATGTCATCGTTTCCGAGACTCAGGACCAGCTGCTGGTTGACTGGGATCATCGAAGCTTTCCCATTCAGGTCTTCACTCACCTGGAAAAGCACCTGCAACATTCGGTTAGAACCGAGACCGAAGGACGGATTACTTTGCACGCCCAGATGCCGGGCCAGGTGATCAGTGTCATGGCAAAAGAGAGTGACAAGGTTCAGCAGGAACAGGGATTGGTCATTATCGAGGCCATGAAGATGCAGAATGAAATCAGGTCGCCCAAGTCCGGCACGGTGAAAACCTGCAATGTCGAGGAGGGGGCGAAGGTGAGTGCAGGGGACATCCTGTTTGAGATTGAGTAGCCGGCTGACCACTGGTCTTCGACCAGCGCGTTTCAAGTTTAACGGTTAACGTTTCACGTGAGTCAGAAATGTGGGAGACACGGCCGTGGACCCTACAGACTTTTCAGAATCTCCCCGACAAGGTAGAAAGAGCCGGCCACCACCACCGTCTCTGAGGGGGAATCCAAGGCCCTCTGATAGGCGTCCAAGGGCTCCGCCACCGGGATTCCCGAGGGGAGAACGCCGTGCAAAGCTTCGACAGAGGCGGCCCGGGGAGAATCCACCGAGGTCAGGTAAATGTCTCGGAAGCAGGCTCGCAACCGTTCCTCCACCGGGGTGATATCCTTGTCTTTCATGATGCTGAAGACCAGGCTTCGAGGCTCCCGGGTATGCTCTTTCAGGAAGTTGACCAGGTTGCCGAGGGCATCGGCATTGTGTGCTCCGTCCAAAACAACCGTGGGATCATGACTCACGACCTGAATCCTCCCTGCACAATGGGCCTTCTCTATTCCCCTGGTGAGCGAAGACCGGGACACCGAGAAACCACACCCCGACAGGAGTTCAATGGCCTGAATGGCCAGTGCCGCATTTTCCACCTGATGACGACCGTGCATGGACAGCCTGTACTCCGCACCGTGAAAGCCAAAGCGGTATTTCCCATCAGTGGAATCCTGCCATCGAATAGCTGAAGCATCCAGTTCCGTGAGATTCACGTTTTTCCTGGCCGCCTCGCTGATCAATACTCGCTGCACTCGGGATTTCTGGGGGGCCATCAAGGCCAGATGCTGTCCATGAAGAATACCGGCCTTCTCACCTGCCACGGCTTCCAGAGTTTCGCCCAGAAAGGCCTGGTGATCGAGTCCTACAGGGGTGAGGATAGAAAGAACAGGCTCCACCACATTGGTACTGTCGAGACGCCCTCCCATTCCCACTTCCAGGATGACGAGTTCTACCCCTTGCTCGACAAAACAGAGAAATGCAGTGGCCGTCAGGATTTCGAAATAGGTGGGGTGAGAAGGCATTTTCAGTTGGTCCACCTTCTCCACCACACGGCTGAGGCATGCGGTCCAGACCCGGGGTTCGACGGGCAGACCATTCACGACAATACGCTCTTCGGGTCTCATGAGATGGGGCGAGGTGTACATACCGTTTGGAATTCCCGCGGCCGTATACACAGAATTGAGGAAGGAGGCGACAGACCCCTTGCCATTGGTTCCGGCAATCAATATCGCAGGGGACCTCAGCTGGGGATCACCCAGAGATTTCAATAGTGTCTGGATATTTTCCAGACCGAACTTCATGGTCAACACTTCGTCGCCAAGTCGGT
>JAZFRU010000291.1:0-3094 GCA_036445815.1 Acidobacteriota bacterium
CAGTTGTCCGCTGCTTCGCTTGCTCCTCGGCCCCAGGACACACTACAATACGAGAGTTGCCATGGTGGGCGTAGCTCAGTTGGTAGAGCACAGGGTTGTGGTCCCTGTGGCCGCGGGTTCGAGCCCCGTCGCCCACCCCAAAATCAGCTGCGCGCCCCTAGCCCGCATTTCTCACACCCGATCTACTGCATCGGCGCAATGCTCCGGCGTGCTGCACCGACCGCGTGACCCGCAAGGGCGGGTGCCCTCGCGGGCCAGTATCCGTTGACCGGAACTTGCTGTTTTCAGTTGGCTCATCTTAGCCCAGCAAACGGAGTGGAACGAGCGCGATTCTAGTCCGGTACCCGCCGAGAGATTGTCAGATTGAGCTTCCAACGTGACAAGTGCGACAATGAATATGAGTGCTATGTCGTAAACGTCTTTATGGTAGGGCACCCGAACCTGCTAAATCGCAGACCGCAGTAGAGTGCATGTTTGACAGACGAGGAGGAAACAATCAGGAATGTTCAGAAAATGTTTGAAACTCTCCCGGATGGGGACCCCGTTAGGGTGGAAGGGATCGTGGAAGTCCGGCCCGAAGGACCTCGTTTCATCGTCGAACGAGTGGCATCGGGAACCCTTGAGCCGGTGACGGTCGGACGTTTGTCACGCAATATCCGTGAATATTCGGGTGTGCAGGTCTTGATCGATGGAACCGTGGTGAAGGACGCTCAGGGGACCGGTTCAGGTGGAGCCCCCAAAATAGGAAAGCGTGCGGTTCTCATCGGGGTGGTCTCCAGAGAAAATCCCGGGGCTCCCATCCCGAACTCCCGAGTCGTACGAGGCAACTGAATGCCGGTTCTTGGTGCGATTCTTCTCCTCTTTGCAGCCTACGGATTGGGGCGCTTTCTCATACCCAAAGAGGGGACGCCTTCTCCGGCCTCCCTTGAAGGAATTCTAGTAACGACTTCTGTCGGCCTGGCGCTATTTCCACTGCTGTTGATCTTTGGTTGGCTTCTCGGATTGCCGGTAATCACCTGGATTCCGTTGGTTCTGGGTCTGATATTGATGGGGCTGACGTTTCGCACCTGGTGGGTAGACGGGCGGCCCTTTCATCACGACCACTGGGATGCGGCTGCATTGGGCCTGGGAGTTGCGTGTCTCTCGGTGTATCTCATTGGTGCCTACCAGGATCCCTGGATTGGTGGGCTCGATGGATGGGAGCACGCCGTTACCATTCGGTACATTTTAGACACGGGCTCTTTGGATGAGCCGTTCGCCGGAATGAACATTCTTCACTACACGGATGCCTATCCGCCGGCGTTCGACCTTGTCGGAGCGGCGGTGACCTGGTTGTCGGGCTCGGTGTTTCACGCCGTTAAGCTCATCGGGTGCTTCTTCCCCGCCCTTTGCATACCACTCCTTCACTTCCTGGTTCGGCGCCTTACCGGCGATTCGCGCATCGGGCTTCTGGCGGCCTTGTTTTTGGCCGTGATTCCAAGCCATTTGACCCACCACATCTGGGCCCATTCCTACAGCTTGAGCCTGGGGTTGGCCGCATTGGTTGCCATGGTTCAAGCCATGGATGAACCCCGGTGGAAATGGCCCGCGGCGATTCTGCTAAGTGGCGTGTTGCTTGGGGGTATTTCTTCCGCCCTCCGAATATTGGTCATGGGTGGCATCATGGGGCTGGCCGCGTTTGGACGGAGCCGCCATTCCGGAAAGCGTGTTTTCGCGGTTCTGATTTTAGGGGTGGCGTTGAGCGCTTTGTGGTGGGGGCCCATGGTGGTGCGCTACCGAGGCGTCAAGGAGTTGGCCGGTGCCCTGTCGAACTACAGAGAGGCTCGCGCCGGCCCCCGTTGGTGGGGGGACAGTGTCGCCCAAAACCCCTGGGTTATCGTCGGGTCCGTCGAGTACGAAATCACACTGAAATCGGTACTGGTGCCGCCATTCGGCAAGGGCCTTCCCGCTCCCCAGGGGCTTGGGGTAGGTCTTGCCTTATTGGCGCTGCTGGGAATGGGACTTTGCCTTCAACGGATGGCCTTCTCACCGGAAGGATGGTGGCGCGCCGCCTTACTGGGGTGGACGGCTTTCAATGTGGCAGGAGTCCTGGGGCCCCATCTTCCGATCAGATTCGATGAATGGCGCTTCTGGATGTCCCTCGCCATTGTCGCCTCATTTCTGGCATCACTCGGACTCGTCGAAGGTCTCGGACGGTTTCGCTACCGAAAAGGTGGCTGGATTATCCTGGGATCCGTCTTTCTGCTCGCCATCGCGACATCCCTTCCCTGGAGGCTTTATTCCAATCTCATCCGCTGGGAGCCGAAGATGTTCCTGAATGAGATTGAAACCGCAGGGTATGTGAAGTTCGGAACTCAGTTTCCTCCCGGAGCGGCCTACCCCTTGTCGGGAGATGCCCATTTCGACCATATCATTGGGTATGACAGGGAATGTCCGTTCTGGAGACGCGAGGTTTGGGACTTCCAGGAAACGCACAAGAGCATGACCGCCGATGCCATAGCATCCTGGCTCAGGCAGCAGGGTTTCCGCTTCGTACTTTTCGATGAAGTCTACCGAAAGACGCTTGGATTCAAGGCCTTTCAGGACCGGATCAATGAATTCAGCAATTCTTCTGGATTCAAAAAGCTCTGGGGAATGATCGATGAGAACAAGGCCCCCCACTTCACGATTTTTGAAGTCACTCGACAATGAAAAACAACATCCTTCGCAGGCGGGACCGTCTTTCCACAATCGTTTAACGGTGTTCGCGGTGTCGTGAATTCGCCGGGTGCCGTCTCGCGGCAATTTTCATCATTTGTATCGTGCTCGATCCGCCCGGAACAGGCAGGCCGAAATGGCGCTGGACATTTGTCTGACTCTTCGGGGCAAAAGACCCTAGAAGCGGGCCCACTTG
The DNA here is from genome assembly GCA_036445815.1 of Acidobacteriota bacterium. GTDB lineage: Bacteria > Acidobacteriota > UBA6911 > RPQK01 > JADFOI01 > JAPYTY01. The sequence goes on from JAZFRU010000291.1 coordinate 2,894, forward strand.
TGCCGTGTTCATTCCGCTTTAAACACCGCCATCTTGTGCTGAACCATGTCGTGCATGGTGTAGCCAATGCCGCCGATGCCATAACCGGAGGTGCGCCGTCCGGCAAAGGGCATCCAGTCTACGCGGAATGCAGTGTGGTCATTGACCATTACAGCTGATGCATCCAGGTGCTTGATCGTATCCCTGGCTACCTCCAGGTCG
>JAZFRU010000292.1:0-11459 GCA_036445815.1 Acidobacteriota bacterium
AAAGGGCACCCACTCCGGAGTGGGTGCCCTTTTTTGCGTTTCACGTTTCAGGTTTAACGTTTCACGTGGGGCGTCCACAACACCCTAGGCTACAGCACCAAGGCAGAGATGATCCTGCCCCCTGACATGATATGGTGGCCTCGAGCCTCTGACGTTTCGTGGAGAGGAGCGGAGTGTGGGAGGCGCCTCAGTGCGCCGATTCCGGATAGCCGCTCCCAGAACGGCTCCTACCCTTCTTTCGTGGAAGGCCGCTCCTAGAAGAGCGAGGCCATCCATGACAGCATCAACGCAGGCACGCTTCCCTCAGACATTTACGGTATAGTTAATGTCACACCATGGATCGATCAGAACATCCCTTCCACCCGGCGGTTTCCAGCTGGTTTGAGCACCGCTTCGGAGAAGCCACTGAGCCCCAGAAACTCGGCTGGCCTGCCATACAAAAGGGGGAGCATGTTCTCATCGCCGCTCCCACCGGATCCGGAAAAACCCTGGCCGCTTTTTTGTGTGCGATCGATGACCTTGTCCAGCAGGGTATTGAGACCGAACTCTCCGATCTCACACAAATCCTTTATATATCTCCCCTGAAAGCGTTGGCCAACGATATCAACACCAATTTGCTGAAACCACTGGAAGGAATACGACAGGAAGCCCACCGGATGAAGATCGCCCTGCCGGAAATCCGGCCTTTGGTCCGTACCGGTGATACCCCGGCAAAGGACCGTCAGAAGATGATTCGGCACCCGCCGCACATCCTGGTGACCACTCCTGAATCTCTCTTCATTTTACTGACCAGTAAAGGTGGGCGACAGATGCTCAAGCACGTGAAGACCGTGATCGTGGATGAGATTCATGCCCTGGCTCGAGACAAGCGAGGATCTCATTTGAGCCTTTCGCTGGAAAGGCTGGAGGCCCTTACCGAAACGCCTTTCCAGCGCATCGGGCTCTCGGCCACCCAGAAACCGATCACCGACATTGCACGGTTTCTCACCGGAACGGAACGATCCGCCACCGTCATCGATCTGGGACACCAGCGCCCCCTGGAAGTCACCGTGGAGGTCCCGGGAGGCCCACTGGGCGCCGTGATGTCCAATGCAATGTGGGAGGAAATCTACGACCGTCTTTGCCAGCTTATCCAAGGGCATGACACCACACTCATTTTCGTCAATACTCGACGACTCACCGAACGCGTGGCATTCCATCTGGGCCAACGACTGGGTGAGGAGACCATCGGTGCCCACCACGGAAGTCTTTCTCGAGAGATCCGGTTGGAGACCGAGAAGCGTCTCCAGGCCGGGAAACTCAAGGCCGTTGTTGCAACCGCATCCCTGGAACTGGGAATCGACATCGGACACGTGGACCTGGTGTGCCAAATAGGGTCCACACGTCTGATCTCCCTTGCCTTACAGCGGATTGGGCGATCAGGACATTGGAAGGGCGCCATTCCCAAAGGCATCATTTTTGCCACGACTCGAGACGAACTCCTGGAATGCGCGGCCCTTGCCTACTGCATTCAGAGGGGAACCCTGGATCAAATCCGCATTCCACCTGCTCCACTGGATATCCTGGCCCAGCAGATCGTGGCAGCGGTAGCCAGCCATGAGTGGGACGAGAGCACCCTGTTTGACCTTTGCCGAAGGGCCTCTCCCTATGCCTCTCTCACTCACAAGGAATTCAATGCCCTTGTGACCATGCTGGCAGAGGGAATATCCACTCGGAAGGGACGACGTGGGGCCCATTTGCATCGAGATCGGATCAACGGAAAGATTCGGGCTCGACGTGGGGCACGCCTGGCCGCAATCACATCGGGCGGAGCGATTCCCGACCGGGCCGACTTCCTGGTCAAGGTTGACCCGGAGGAAACGCTCATCGGAACCCTCGATGAAGACTTCGCCATTGAAAGCATGCAGGGAGATATCTTCTTGCTGGGAAATACCTCCTGGTGCATCCGCCGAGTGGAGGCCGGGGTTGTCCGCGTGGTGGATGCCGGAGGCGCCCCCCCTACCCTGCCCTTTTGGAGAGGTGAGGCCCCGGGACGTTCGCCGGAACTATCCCAGGCCTTTTCAGAGGTGCGAGAAAGAATTTCCTCCCTGCAAAAGTCAGAAGCCGAGAAGTGGCTCAAACAAGAATGCGGGCTCGACAGTCGTGGAGCCTCACAGGCGGTTCAGTACGTGATGGCCGGGAAGCAGGCCCTGGGGGCGCTGCCCTCAGGGAAATGTGTGGTCGCCGAACGCTTTTTCGACGAGGCCGGCGGCATGCAGTTGATCCTACATGCCCCCTTTGGCAGCCGGATCAATCGCGCCTGGGGATTGGCCCTTCGGAAGCGCTTCTGCAGATCCTTTAACTTTGAGCTCCAGGCAGCGGCCACGGAAAACGGCATCCTAATCTCGCTCAGCGATCAGCACAGCTTTCCCCTGGATAGCATTTTTTCATTTCTTTCCTCGAAAACGGTTCGCGAGGTGCTCATCCAGGCTCTGCTGGCGGTTCCTCTTTTTGGAACCCGGTGGCGGTGGAACGCCGCTCGAGCTCTGGCAGTGCTCCGCTTCTCCAAGGGACGTAAAGTACCGCCGCCCATTCAACGCATGCGCTCTGATGACCTTCTTGCCTCGGTGTTTCCAGACCAGGCGGCCTGCCTGGAAAACATCCAGGGAGACATCGTCGTACCTGATCATCCGCTGGTGTTTGAAACCATGAGAGATTGTCTCAGTGAAGCGATGAATATTGAGGACCTTGTCAAAATCCTTGATGACATTGATGATGGAGAGATTCAATGTGTGGCGGCCGACACCAGCGAACCCTCACCCTTCAGCCATGAGATCCTCAACGCCAATCCCTACGCCTTTCTGGACGATGCGCCCCTGGAGGAGCGTCGAGCTCGGGCCGTCCAAACTCGACGCACTCTATCCGGCCAAACCGAGGAACTTGGCATCCTGGACAGTGCTGCGATCGAACAGGTCACCCGTGAGGTTTGGCCCCGGATTAACAACGCGGATGAGCTCCATGATGCCCTCCTGACCCTGGGAGTCCTGACCCATGACGAGGTCTCACCCATCCGGAAGTTGGCAGACCAGCTGGCGGTTCAGAACAGAGCAGCCCGGCTGACAGTTGAGCTGCCGCCAGAACAACCAGACGAGACTCCACAAAGTTTTCCCTCTTTTTGGTTTGCCGCGGAAAGAACGCAACTCATCCGATCTGTCTATCCCAAAGGAACCATCGAACCGGACCTCCAGGTATCTGATGAGTATCTGTGGACGCGAGACAGGGAACTGTCCCCCGAGTCAGCCGTTCGAGAACTTCTCAGAAGCCGGCTGGAATCGACAGGGCCGGTCACCAGGACCGAGCTGTCCAGGACCCTGGGCCTGCCCCCTGAAACCGTCGAAATCGGACTCCAGGCGCTGCAAAAAGAAGGCCAGATTCTTTCAGGATCCTACCGAAATTCAACAACCGAATCCGAATGGTGTGACCGAGGCCTGTTGGCCCGGATCCACCGCCTTACCCTGGGACGATTACGCCGCGAGATCGCACCCGTTTCCCCGGCCGAGTTCATGCGATTTCTCTTTGGTTGGCAACACCTTTCGGCCGGTACGCAACTGCACGGAGAAGAGGGACTGTCTCTGGTATTGGAACAACTTCAGGGCTTTGAGACGGCCGCTGCCGCCTGGGAAGGATTTCTTTTTCCCAGCCGAATCCGTGCTTATACTCCAGAGATTTTAGATCGACTGTGTCTCTCCGGGAAATTCGTGTGGGCCAGGCTTTCTCGTCCTTCTGCGGTGGAAAACAATGGGCCCACTTCCCCATCGGCCTCATCCTCGCGTGGTATCCGTCCCACTCGTGTGGCACCGGTGGCCTTTTTTAAACGCCTCGAAATGCAGGAATATCTGACACTGGACCGGCGCGACAAAGGAGATACCCCTGATCCACAAGGACATCTCTCCCATCCGGCTGCCGAAGTCCTGAACCAACTTTGCCAGAGGGGCGCCTCTTTTTTCGAAGACCTGGTGCGAACCACAGGACGACTTCCCCTGGAAGTCGAGGAGGGCCTTTGGGAGCTGGTGGCCGCAGGGTTCGCTACGGCAGACGGCTTTGATAATTTACGCTTCCTGATTGACCCTCGGCGAAGACAGGGATTCCGGAGGAGAAACTCGCGGAGATCCCGCTTACAGAGCATGGCTCGATCGATGGGCCGATGGTCTCTTCTGGATTTGCCGGAGGATTCCCAGGGTCAGGAGCCGAATCGGGAGCTGGAGTTGGCGGCACGGCAGCTGCTGGTACGTTGGGGAGTCGTCTTTCGCGATCTGCTGACCCGGGAAAGTCTGAGGCTGACCTGGCGCGAATTGCTGACCGTCTACCGAAGGATGGAAGCTCAGGGACAGGTTCGAGGTGGAAGATTTGTCTCGGGATCAGGAGGCGAGCAATTTGCTCTGCCCGAGGCCGTGGAGTCCCTCCGAAGCCTGCGGCGCACTCAGCCCAGGGGAGAGGTCATTCGGATTTCCGCCTCTGACCCACTCAACCTGACTGGGATCATCACGCCCGGCCCCAGGATCAGGCCCCATCCCAAAACCTTCCTCTATTACCAGGAGGGAGTCCCCGTAAATGAGGAAGCATTTCAGGTCTCCAAAGCACCTTCGTCACTATCCTGTCAGGAGGGAGCCAGAAATTGATCGGCTTCATCCCGAGTCAACAGAAAACCGCTGCTCACCCCTGCGACTCGAACTTGAACGGAAAAGTTGTCTAAACTGATTAGGTACTCCTCGTGTAACCAAAGGAGCACCCAAGTCATCCATGAATAGGTTCATCGGTATCGCTTTCGACACGAAATTTCTCCTGGCCGCAGGACTGATTGCCGTGACTCTCCTGGCATACGCCCCGGTCCGAGGCCATCAATTCCTGATCTACGACGACGACGTGTATGTCACGGAAAACCCTCGCATCCAACAGGGCATCTCGCTGGAGAATGTGGTCTGGGCCATGACCGCGTTTGAGAATACCCTTTGGAAACCAGTAACTCTGATATCTCACATGTTGGACTGCCAACTTTTTGGGCTCAACCCGGCGGCACATCTCCTGATGAATCTTTTCTTTCATACGATGAACGTGATCCTGTTGTTCGGGATCCTGCACCAAATGACGGGAGCCTTGTGGCGCAGTGCCGTGGTGGCCGCTTTATTTGCCCTTCACCCTCTCAATGTGGAATCCGTGGCCTGGGTAGCAGAGCGCAAGAATGTCCTGAGCACCCTGTTTTGGCTGCTGACCATGTGGGCCTATTGGTGGTATGTAAAACACCCGACCTGGTGGCGCTATATCGGAGTGGTGGGGGGAATGGTCCTGGGTCTCATGACAAAGCCTATGCTGGTGACGCTCCCCTGCGCTTTGCTTCTGATGGACTATTGGCCACTGCAGCGGTTGTCGGACCAGTGGAACCAGTTTCGAGAGCGGTTGCCTGGTTTGCTTAAAGAGAAACTCCCCCTGTTCGCTCTGGCTGCTGGTGCAAGCCTGCTCACGCTTCACGCAGCGGAGTCTACGGTAGGCCTGCCAAGCCTTGAAGATCATGCTTTCAGTTCTCGAGTGGCCAATGCCATCGTCAGCCACTCGCTTTATCTGAAAAGAATGGTGTGGCCCAGCGACCTTGCGGTTTTTTACCCGAACCCGGGAAACGCCCTCGGTATGGGTTCAGTGGGCCTGGCAACGCTCATACTGGGAGGAATTTCACTTTGGGTCTGGACCCGGAGAAGGAACTATCCTTATCTGGTAGTGGGATGGCTCTGGTTTCTGGGAACTCTGTTTCCGGTAAACGGTCTTTTCCAAAGCAGTGCACAGGCGATGGCCGATCGCTACGCCTACGTCCCCTTGATCGGGGTCTTTGTCATGCTAGTCTGGGGAGGGCACCAGCTGGCACAGACTCTGGAAATTAAAAAGGACTGGCTTGGTGTCGCCGGTCTCGTTCTGTTGATAGCACTGATGGTCTCGACACGACGGCAACTCAACTACTGGAAAGACAGCATCACCCTATTCGAACATGCCGTTCAATCCACTGATGACAATTTCGTCGCGCACAACAATCTGGGCAAGGCCCTGATGGACCAGGGCAGCATCAATGCCGCCATCGAGAATTTTTCCATGGTCCTCGAACTCAAACCCGACAGCGATCGAGGCCTGTACAACATGGGGCTCGCTCTTCAAGCCCTGGGAAAAACCGAGGAGGCGGTCCACTATTTCATTCGCGCATTACAGAGCAATTCAACCATGCCGGAAGCATACAACAACCTAGGCTCCATCCTCATCGCGCAGGGAAGACCGGAGGAAGCAATCACACTTCTCCAGGATGCTGTCAGGTTCGATCCTCTTATGGAGCAAGCCCACAGCAACTTGGGAGTCGCACTGATGAAGATCGGGGAATTGGATAGGGCCATGGAGCACCTGGTCAGGGCCCTGAAAATCGCACCCAACCAAGCTGAAACATACATCAATGTAGGTTTAGTACTGAATAGGCAGGGGAAATCGAGTGAAGCCTTTCACTATTTTTCACAAGCGGCAGATCTCGATCCAGGCATGGCCACAGCCCATAACCATCTCGGGATGATTCTGATGTCTCAAACGGAACTCGAGGAGGTTAGCGAACATGACTCTCGAGTGACACAGACTCCTGAAAATCCTGGAAGGACAATGGAAGACCGGGCCGATGAGGCCATTCGGCACTTCGCCAGGTCCCTGGAAATCAATCCTGAGCAGATGAGCGCCAACAACAATATGGGAGCAGCACTGGATCTTCAGGGGCGTTCAGATGAGGCACTCCAGTATTACCGTTCCGCCATTGAGTTGGCTCCCCATTCTGCTCTGACGCACTACAACCTGGGCCAAACGCTCCTGAAACTTGGCCATTGGGACGAAGCCGGCCAACATTTCTCCGAGACCATCAAGATCCAACCCGACTTTGCGGACGCCCACTTCAGTCTTGGGTTGGCGAGTACCAATCAAGGAAGAATCCAGGAAGCGATCCAGAGCTTCCAAAAGGCCTTGCGATTGGATCCCGAACACAGTGAAGCTCAACGATACCTGGCAATAGCAACGGAAGCCGGTAAAAGTCGGTAAAGGGCCCTATGGAGTTACCACCCAATCCGGATCTGCGGTCCTCTACCCCCATGAGCCTGCTCAGCAGCTCCGGCAGGCCCCTCAAGGGGATGGCCCTGATTTTGTTGCTCCTTGCGACCTTTTGGGTTTACCTGCCCGTGAAGGACTCCGAATTTATCGATCTGGACGACAATGTGTATGTGACGGAGAATCCCTGGATTCAGCAAGGCCTGAACGGTCAAAGCATCAGTTGGGCCATGACCTCCTTCAGAGAAGGGGTCTGGAATCCCATGACCTGGATCTCTTTCATGCTCGACTACCAGATATTCGGATTGAACCCGGCCGGATACCATCTCACCAATCTATTGCTTCATCTGGCCAGTGTCCTGCTCTTACTGAGGGTGCTCCATCGTATGACAGGAGCTTTCTGGCCCAGCTTGATGGTTGCTGCATTATTCGCCCTCCATCCCCTCAATGTGGAATCGGTGGCCTGGGTAACGGAACGCAAGAATGTGCTCAGTACCCTGTTCTGGATGCTGAGCCTCTGGGCCTACCTGGAATACCTGAGAAAACCCATTGGGCTGCACTACGTCGGAATGATGGGATTTCTAATCCTGGGACTGATGTCCAAACAGATGCTGGTGACCCTACCCTGCGTACTGATCCTGCTGGACTACTGGCCCTTGAAACGACTGGGTGATAATTGGATGGAATTCCAGCAACGCCTACCTCGATTGCTACTCGAAAAATTACCGCTGTTCGGTGTTGTGGTGGGGGCCGGCCTTCTTACACTTACTGCCGCTCACTCCGACGGAGCTTTACCCGGCCTCGAGAGGCTTTCCCTGGGGGCCCGCCTGACCAATACGCCCCTGGCCTATGCCCTTTATCTCAAACAACTCGTGTGGCCATTAGATCTGGCCATTTTTTATCCCCACCAGGGGAACACGCTGAGTCCGCTCTTTGCCTTGATGATTGTGGTCCTGGTGGGGATCTCGATAGGAGTGTGGTGGGGAAGACAATCACGCTATCTGGTGGTGGGCTGGTTGTGGTATCTGGGTACTCTTGTTCCGGTCATCGGCCTGATTCAGGTGGGGGGACAATCGATGGCCGATCGTCACACTTATATTCCGGCAATCGGCATCTTTATCATGCTGATCTGGGGGGCAGCGGAGCTGAGACAGACCCTGCGCCTTCGAACTCTTTGGTTGGCGCCGGCGAGTCTGTGTCTGATCCTCAGCCTGATGGTCCTGACACGCCATCAGGTCAGCCATTGGAGAAACAGCATTACCTTGTTTGAACATGCTGTTTCGATCACCGATGATAACTACCTGGTCCACAATAACCTGGGAACTGCTTTACTGGAACGCGGCCAGGTCGAGGCCGCCATTGAAAACTTTTCCAGAGTTCTCGAAATCAGACCTGACAGTGATCGAGGTCTGTACAACATGGCACTCGCTCTTCGTGCTCAGGGGAGAATCGAGGAGGCGGCCCAGCATCTTGCTCGAGCCTTGCAAAGTAATCCACGAATGGCTGAGGCATATAACAATCTCGGCATCATCCTCATCACTCAGGACAGGCCCAAGGATGCCATCACCCTCTTCCAGGAGGCTATCGAGATCGATCCTCTCATGGAGCAAGCTCACAGCAACATGGGTACCGCTTTCATTTCACTGGGTGACGTCGATAAGGCCCTGGTCAGTTTTTTGAAAGCCGCCGAACTCAACCCGTATAAGGCCAAGACGTACAATAACCTGGGGGCAGTCATGGATCTTCAGGGGCAATCTGAAACAGCCCTGGATTATTACCAACGTGCCCTGAAACTGGATCCGAACTCGGCTCTCACCTACACCAATATGGGGAAAACCCACATGGATCTTGGAAATCTGGATAATGCGGCTGTCCATTTCACCGACGCCATCAAGATCCAGCCCAATCTGGCCGACGCTCACTTTCACCTCGGCCTGGTCCAAACCCACCAGGGGAAACACCCGCAAGCTATTGCCTCTTTCAAGCAGGTCTTGCAGTTAAGTCCTGCTCATCGAGAAGCCCAACAACAACTCATGGCTTTGACTGATGAGTGATCTCTTCACTCGCCTTCAGGAGCCCAAGATGATCGTCGCCCTGTTCCTGGCAGGTATCGTTTTGATGGTCTACTCTCCCGTGATTGATTTCGAGTTCGTCGATCTTGACGACGATCTTTACGTGAGAGACAACCTCCGAATCACACGAGGTGTGACATGGGACAATTTGAGTTGGGCCCTCAGCACCTTCAGGGAAGGCGTCTGGAACCCCACCACCTGGGTGTCTTTCATGCTGGACTATCAACTCTTTGGCATGACTCCGGGGGCGTTTCACTTCACCAATGTGATCCTCCATACAGCCAGTGTGATCCTCTTGTTTATCGTATTGCAACAAATGACTGGCGCCCTCTGGTCCAGTGCTCTTGTGGCCTCCCTGTTTGCGCTACACCCACTCAATGTGGAGTCGGTGGCCTGGGTGACAGAACGCAAGAATGTTCTGAGCACACTGTTTGGAATGCTCACCCTGTGGGCTTACCTGGGATATCTGAAAAAACCTGGCTGGCAGCGGTATACGGGTGTCCTGGGATTTCTGACTCTGGGATTGATGGCAAAGCAAATGCTGGTGACCTTACCCTGTATCCTGCTTTTGTTGGATTACTGGCCCCTGAGACGGCTGGGAGAAAACTGGACTCAAATCCGACAGCGCTTCCCTCGACTGGTGATGGAGAAACTGCCGTTGTTTATTCCGGTGGCAGGAGCCAGTGTGCTGACGATTCGGGCGGCACAATCAACTCAAGAGGCCTTACCCTCACTGGAGATCCTCCCATTCGGCTTTCGTTTAGCCAATGCGGTGGTAGCCTACGCCAATTATCTGCTCATGATGGTGTGGCCGACAGGCCTGGCCGTCTTCTATCCTCATCAGGGAACCTCTCTGGATCTCTGGACGGTGACGGCAGCGTCTCTCTTCCTGGCAGGAATCTCCTGGGCTGTATGGCAGGCCAGAGGATCCGGGTATCTCGAGGTGGGATGGCTCTGGTATCTGGGGACTCTGGTTCCCGTGAGCGGTCTCATCCAGGCCGGGGGCCACTCCATGGCCGATCGCCATACCTATGTCCCGTTGATCGGTGTGTTCATCATGGTTGTCTGGGGAGGCAACCGGCTGGCACAGACTCTGCAGTTGAAAAAGGCCTGGCTCATTGGGGCCGGCACGTGTCTTTTGCTGATCATGACCCTCCTGACACGTCATCAACTGGGCTATTGGCAAAATGGCGCCACCCTTTTCCGCCATGCGGTCGAGTCCACCGAGAACAATCATCTGGCTCATTCCAACCTGGGCACCTTTCTCTTGAGAAACGGGGACCTCGATCAAGCCATCGATCACTTCCAGAAGACACTGGAGATCGCCCCTCGATTCGCTCCGGCCCATACCAATCTGGGAACAGCGCTGCGCCGCAAGGGCATCATGGACGAGGCCGTCAATCATTTCCTTATGGCCTTGGAAATCCAACCCGACATTCCCGAAGTCTACAATAATCTCGGTATTGTCCTGGCTCAAATGGGAAAACCCGAGGAGGCCCTTCAACAGTTCGCGACGGCGGTCCAGGTCCAGCCTGAATACATCGTGGCTTATTACAACTCGGGGCTTCTCCTGAAAGACCTCAATCGAATCGAGGAGGCCATCTTCCAGTTCCGCCAGACTCTCATTCTGGATCCTTTTCACGCCGATGCCCGGCAACATCTCGATATACTGGAAAAACAAGTGCGGGAGTGACACGGGAGAGCGACCTCACTCCGTTCGGTCGCGTTTCAGGTTCCAGGTTACACGAAAGTAGGGGCGCAAGGCTTGCGCCCGTAGCACGATCTTGCAGCGGCCAATCTATGATGGGCTTCCGGATTCGGCGCACTGAGGCGCCTCCCACACTCCGGCCCCACGTGGAACGTGGAACCCGCTGGTCGAAGACCAGCGGTCAGGGGTCCGCTTCCCTCGCTCCGTTCGGGCGCGTTTCACGTTTCAGGTTTAACGTTTCACGGAAGAAAAGCGAAAGATTTTTCTTCTCTGTGTCTCAGTGCCTCTGTGGTGAAACAATCCGTGTCTTGGTGGTGAACGCTACTCCAACCGAATGTGGCCGAACTTTCGCCTTCCAACCCGCACGGTAACGTCGTCCTGTTCAGCGGGATCGATCTGCCGGGTGGTATCTTCGATTTTCTCGCCGTCTACGGACACCGCACCCTGGCGAATCAGACGTCTTACCTCCGACTTGGATGACACAAGATTGACCTGGGCGATGAGGTCTACCAATCCAATCGGCTTCCCGGAACACCGGACCGAAAAAGTGGGCATGTCTTCGGGTTGCTCTCTGTTTTGAAAGACTC
>JAZFRU010000293.1:0-10194 GCA_036445815.1 Acidobacteriota bacterium
GGGAATTCGCCACTCCTTGACTTCCCCGGTGCGTGGATCCAATCTTCCCAGGTAGGGAAGACCGAAGTCGCTATACCAGACCATTCCATCAGGGCCGACTGAAGCATCGTGAGGTTGACCCTCTCGACGAGGGAGATCGTATTCTGTGATGATGACTCGGGTCGCCCTTCCCCGGGGGCGAGGCATGGTTTTGAGTTCATACTTCCAATTTGAATCCGGATCACGATCGATCGTACTCAGGTACTCGCCCAGATCCACATCGGTTGGTCTGGGTGGAACTTCCCAGGGCCACTTGGCTGGATTCAACCAAAAACTGGGGGACGAGTAGTTGCGCATTCGATGCAAAAGAGAGATCCACTCACCGGCATCGCGGGTGGACTTCAGTGCGAGACCAATCGAGTGGCAGCCCACACAGCTCCCGAGGGCGTTGCGTTGCTGGTCGGTTCCCGGAACACTTAACAGCCACTCCACATTGGAAAGCTGGGAGGCAAGATCGCGAGTGTTGCGAAGTCTCAGGTCGACCTTCTTCAGGTTTGCAGTCTGGATTTCCACGATCCCAGGATCATCCAGCTCGTACCCCACAGCCCGAACAAGTATTTGATACCGACCGGGTTTGAGCCTGTCCGGAGGAAAGGAATAGCGGCCCTGGGTGTCGGTGACCACCGTGACTGCCACCGTACCGCCGACTCCCTTGGCGGTGACCAGAACCCCTTCCATCTTGCCATCGGCCTGAGAAGTGACGACACCACTGAGGCCAGCGCCGGTGGAGTCCGACTTTCTCGATTGGGGAAGACCGAAACCATCCAGCGCAAGGCCTCCTGTTAGGACACCGATGGCCAGCATCCAACGGAACGCCTTACCAAGGTCGTTACTGGGACGGTTCAAGCACTTGAATTGAAATTTCATAGACTCCCCTAAGATTACAAAAAGCGGCTCACCTGGAGCCCGACCTCAACTCTTACACGTTCCTTGCTGTGGGTAATGCTAAATCTGGAGGGCCGGCGAAAGCAATCGGAAATGCCTTTTATTCCGGGATCACTTGACTCGAGGTCTGGAAGGGAAGTGCCGCTGCCTTGGGTTGGGGGAGAGCGCTTGCTGCAGGGATGTGAGCAATTCTTCTATAGTAGTGGCACGGGTCGGGAGGGTGTCGGCCTGTCAGGGAGGAAGGGTCGCCAAGAACGAAGTCATGGAGAAACTGTGAGCGCAAAGTTGAGACTGATGTGTGTTCTGGCTCACCCCGACGATGAATCTCTGGGGATGGGGGGGACTCTGGCCAAATACTCCGGTGAAGGGATCGACACTTATCTCGTCACGGCGACACGAGGAGAGCGGGGTCGTTTCGGAGAGGGCGGAACCCGTCCTGATGATTATATGGTGGGTAAAGCGCGAGAAGATGAGTTGAAAGCCGCCGCCGCAGAGCTTGGAATTCGGGAGGTCCATTTTCTGGACTACCTGGATGGTGATCTCGATCAGGCGGATCCGGTTCAAGCCACTGGAAGGATTGTTCGGCACCTGCGGCGAATAAGACCCCAGGTGGTGATCACCTTCGGCCCGGAGGGCGCGTACGGTCATCCCGATCATATCGCCATCAGTCAGTTCACGACTGCTGCCGTGGTTTGTGCAGCTGATCCCGATCACCAGGTGCACAGTGCTGGACAGGAAGCGTTTGACGCGCATCGCGTCTCCAAGCTCTACTACATGGCCTGGCCGGAGGATAAATGGGCGGCCTATCAGACGGCCTTCAAGAATTTACAGATCAAGGTCGATGGTTTAGAGCGGCGCGCAACCCCATGGCCTCAGTGGGCGATCACCACCACGATCGACACCAGAACTTACTGGCCCCAGGTGTGGCGGGCGGTGTGTTGTCATGAGAGTCAGATGTCGATTTATCGCCAACTCGAGAATTTGTCCGAGCAGCACCACTGGGCTTTGTGGGGGACCCAACAGTATTACCGGGCTTTCAGCCTGGTGAACGGGGGGCGAAGCCACGAGACGGATCTGTTTGAAGGGATACCCCGGTCTGAAGACGGGGAATGATTCCGGCAGCTCCGACGAAAGGCCTTTGAATTCATGTCAAGAAAAGAGCCTTCTCACTCCTTGAAAGAACGCCAACTTAGAGAACGAGATGCCCCGTTGGACCTTTCTCCTGAGGAGTTTCGCAAACTGGGACGTGATCTGGTCGACGAAATCGCCGACTTCCTGACCTCGCTTCCGGAGAGGCCGGTGACAGCGGGAGAATCTCTCGCCCAGGTGCGGCAGGCATTGAACGCTGACCGGTCTCTTCCGGAGCAGGGTATGGATCCTGGTCCATTGTTGACCCGAACCGCCAGGTTGCTGTTCGACCATTCTCTCTTCAACGGCCATCCGCGCTTCTTCGGGTACATCACGTCCTCGGCCGCGCCGATCGGGGCCCTTGCTGATCTCCTGGCAGCCACCGTGAACCCCAATGTGGGGGCCTGGGCTCTTTCTCCGATGGCCTCAGAAATCGAATCTCAGACGGTACGATGGATTGCCGAACTGGTGGGTTATCCAACCTCTTGCGGCGGGCTCCTGGTGAGTGGAGGGAACATGGCCAATTTTGCCTGCTTTCTTGCAGCCCGAACCGCCCAGGCCGGCTGGGATGTACGGAAGGTCGGCCTGGCCCACGAAAGCAGCCGCCGACTCCTGGTCTACGCATCAGCGGAAACCCACACCTGGATTCACAAAGCCAGTGACCTGTGTGGTCTGGGAGTCGACTCGATTCGCTGGATCCCGGTGGATGAAGGTCAACGAATGGATGTTGCAGAACTTCGTCGTCAGATGGAGGAAGATTTAATTCGGAAGGACCAGCCCTTTTTGGTGGTGGGAACTGCCGGTTCGGTCAGCACGGGTGCGATCGATCCACTGCCGCAGATTGCCGCGATCTGTCGTGAATTTGGAGTATGGTTTCATGTCGATGGCGCTTATGGAGCCTTCGCCGCGATGTTGCCCGATGCCCCTTCCGACTTACTCGGATTGAGTGAGGCGGATTCGCTGGCCCTTGATCCTCATAAATGGTTGTATGCTCCGCTTGAGGCGGGCTGTGTCCTGGTTCGCGATTCTGCGCATCTTCCTGAAACGTTCTCCTATCACCCGTCCTACTATCACTTTGGCGACGAGGCCATCAATTACGTGGACCATGGGCCTCAAAATTCCCGAGGCTTTCGAGCCCTCAAGGTTTGGCTGGCTCTTCAGCAGGTTGGGAGTAGTGGCTACATTCAGATGCTCTCAGACGACATTCAACTTGCCCGATTTCTCTTCCGCAGCGTGGCCGACCATGAGGAACTTGAAGCCATGACTCAGAGCCTGAGCATCACGACTTTTCGCTATGTTCCTCCCGATCTCCGAGCCCAATCTGAGTCAGAAGAAACCGCGGCTTATCTGAACCGTTTGAATCAAGAAGTGCTGACCCGGCTTGAGAAAACGGGAGAAATCTTTCTGTCGAATGCCATGATCGATGGAAAGTTCCTGATCCGGAGCTGTATTGTTAATTTTCGGGCCTCGAGGAAGGATGTCGAAAAGGTGGTTCAGGTTGTGATTCGTCTGGGACGTGAGGTGGATCAGGCCTTCAGGTTGCAATGCTGAGATCAACCCTCTCCTGCCCTGTCATCGGTGCCATCCAGTTGTAACTTCTCCGAACTCGATTCACTTCCCGGGTTTTGCCCGCATTTCCGCGTGTATTGGACTCTGGAAGGCCTCAGATGGGCGTCCAGAGCCGCGCCCAGGGGAAATTTTGAGGAATCTCTGCGCAATTCCCCTGAGATGGCATCACTCCTTACCATGGACTTTGACCTTGATCGACAAGCCCCTTATCAGGGGATATGCTTATAATGGTCCAGTTACTTATCGTTGTAATGTAAAGGCGGTCAGGATGGGCATAAGCGAGCGCAAGGTCAGAGAAAAGGAAGTCCTTCGCCGGAAGATCATTCAGGCCGCCCGGGAGTTATTTGCCGAGGGGGGGTATGGAAATGCGACCCTGCGGCAGGTCGCTCAGAAGATCGAGTACTCACCGACCACCATTTACCTTCACTTTGAAAACAAAGCAGAACTGTTAAAGACGATCAGTGAGGAAACTCTGGCCCCTTTGGCCGACACGTTTAATGCCATTGATGAAGAGTTCAATGACCCGATTCTCACCCTGAAAAACTGCGGGCTGGCCTATGTGGAATTCGGCTTGAGGCATCCAAATGAATACCGGTTGGTGTTCATGGACTCTCAGGGCTGGAACGAGGAGTCGATGGATCTGTCGGAGGAAGAGGAGATGCCGGGGCAATGGGTGTACGAGAGCTTTCAAATACTGGTCCAGGACTGTATCGCTCAGGGAAGACTTGATCCGACTGACGCAGAGACCCTGACTCAGGTCTTGTGGGCCGCGCTTCATGGCGTGGTGTCTCTTCATCTGAACTACACCCGGTTTGCCTGGATCGACCAGAAAGCACTGGCCACCGAGGTTATCGATGCCATCATTCGAGGGTCCGGGCCTAAATCCAAAATCTTTGATTAACTGCCCTATTTAACAGTCTCGAAATCTTGTATTCGCCCTCGCTCTCTTTCCGTCCGATGTTCCGGTTGTTCGGGGTCTGCCTCGCTGATTGTTTTTTTCGGGGATGAGTTTTCTCCGCTTTTATTTGTGTCGGCTGACTCCTTCGCCGGTGGTTTTCAAGTGTCTGTGTCTGTTGAATTCATGAAATAAATTAATGTAGATAACCAAACCAAGAGCAGTGGAGTTGAGGTGGAGTTACTGTGGGAATGGCCAGTTTAAGCGAATTGAGCCGGGTTCTTCCGAAGGGGAAAGCAAGGGGGGGGGCTCGGGAGCGGTGGTTATTTCTTCGGTTCAGTCAACTGCGCAGGTCCGGAACCCGGCAAAGATGTCGTTTCGATCGGGTGTGAAAAAGTTGCGATAGGCATTGCTGATGAGCCGGGAGCGAGTGGTCCAGGCACCGCCTTTGAGCACCTTGCGATAGCCAAACCAGGGCGCAGAATACTCCTTGTAGGGAGAGTCGACAATGTACCCCGGAAAGGGATAGAAAGGGGATGCGGTCCATTCCCACACATTACCGATCATCTGACGGCATCCAAAAGCGCTGTCCCCGGAGGGAAAGGCCGCTACATCCACGCATCCTGAATGACGTGAATCCAGGTTGGCATGGTCCTGAGTCGGGTCCTCATCGCCCCAGGGATATCGCCTCTTTTCTTCACTCAGTTCTCCGCTGGCAGGGTGAGGGGTGCCACTGGCGGCCAGCTCCCATTCTGGTTCGGTGGGGAGACGTCTCTTCGCCCACACACAATAGGCCTCAGATTCGTACCAGTTGACATGGATCACGGGAGCGTTTTCTTCTATGGGAACCAGGCTGTTGAAGTGCCGACGCAGCCACCCCTTTTCACCCTGGCTCCAATAAATAGGATGTCGGACTCCAGCCTTGGTTCGCCAGATCCACCCTTGCGTACTCCAAAGTTCCTGGCGTTGGTATCCTCCGTCATTCACGAAGTCCGAGAACTGGGAGTTGGATACGGGAGCCCGAGCTATTTGAAAGGAAGCGACTCGCACCGGATGAGCCCACTTTTCATTGTCGAAGACAAAAGGAAGGTCAGGGGTCGACCCGTGTTGAAAGATGGTTTCCGGAATGTCAACGTCCCCGGGCAAAGGACCCTCACCCTGTTCGGCGGGGGTTTCTTCAGCAGAACTGGTGGAAAACTGAGGCAGCGGAAGTTCCAATGTTTGCCTCATGTAGGTAAAGGCTTCACCATGCATATCTTCGTGGAACACAGACAGAAGATACAAATAGGTTTCCACGGCGCTGGGTTCACCCGAGTTTAAACGCTCCGTGACCAGCTGGAATGTTTTCTGCATGTAATCCGCGGTCTTCTCTCTCGACGGCAGAGGCAGGGCCCAGCGATCATCGTGATCAACGGTAAACGAGTTGTAAAGATCATTTCCGTCCTTCATGATCGGTTCGATCTGATCCAGAACCCGCAAGAGGAAGGCTTCATAGAAAAAGGCGACATGTCCGAGTTCCCAGCAAAAAGGATTGACGACCTCAAGAAGAGGGACGTTGAGTTGGTCATCTTCCAGGTCAGCGAGCAGCCCCAGGGTCCGATCCCGAGTATCATGGACCAGTTGAAGAAGATGCGAGGCTGGAAGAGTGAAGTGTTTGTCCTGGAGGTTATTCATATCGCTTTGACTTTCCTAATCATCACCGAGTCTCATGAGAAAAGTATCTCGGGGTGTGATGTCGACCGTCTTCAATGCTAAATCTTCAGCCACCGTCAAAGCAATCGGAATTAATGTTGAGCCTTGCGTACGACATACCTCCTGGGCTAAAAGGGTCGGGTTATCCATCGTTCAGTCCTACAGCCGGTACCGCTGAGATGGCATTCCAGGCGAGATCGCGGGGACACAGATCCAGGGAGGTCAAGATGAGGAATCCATTCTCGCGGCGCATGTTTCTCCGGACGGCCGCGGCCGTTTCCGGCTCTTTGATCATCGGATTCGACCGCCAGACCCGTTCCTGGGTCATGCAGGGGCAGGCCCGACCGGAGGGGCTGGACGAGCTGCCCGTGCTCGATGGAACCCTGGCTGTCGATGCCGCCTCGCTCCAGGCCGTTTCCATGGATCACGGCAATGACATCCTCCGCCGGCCGCTGGCGGTATTGAAACCAGGCTCGGTACAGGACATCGTTCACATGGTGGGCTATGCGAATCGGCATCAACTTCAGATCGCCATGCGGGGCCAGGGCCATTCCAGGTCCGGTGAGACCCTGGTCGAAGGCGGGATTGTCATCGACTCACGAACACTCGCAACCGTCGAAATGAGGAACGATCAGAGCGTGGATGCGGGGCCCGGTGCATTTCTGGGAGAGATATACGAGGCGGCCCTTCCCCGCGGGCTTACCCTTTCAGCGATGCCGACCTGCACGGAGCTCACCCTGGGCGGTGTTTTGAGCGTGGGCGGATGGGGAGGCACCAGTCACCGTTATGGTGCCGCGGTAGACAGCGTTAAGGAACTGGAAGTGGTTACTGGCGAGGGGAACCTCGTCACCTGTTCCCCGAACCAGCAGGGGGAACTCTTTGAGATGGTGCTGGCGGGAATGGGACAGTGCGCGATCATTGTTCGGGCCCGGCTCGGGCTGGTGCCGGCGACTGACCGAGTCGTCCTCTGGGACCTTCTCTACGATGACCTGGAGAACTACCTTTCCGACCAGGAACGCCTGGTCCAGGATGGTCGCTTCGATCACCTGAGCGGGCGAGTGTCCAGGAGGGAAGGTGGAGGTTGGAGTTTCCAGAACCGGGTGGGGGTCTTCCACGCCGCAGGACGGGAACCAAATCTGGCGGTGCTTGAGGAAGGGTTGAAATTTGATTCCCGGTCGCAAGAGACCCGACAGTCCTACCGAGAATACCTCCGGCCTGATACGGAGGGAAAGGCGGCCGCCTGGGTGGCGTCCCGCTCAAAACGACAACTCGGTGACCTGGTGATGTTCGTACCCGAATCGGTGACTCGGGACCTGATCGAAGAAGTTCTGGAAGCTCTGTCAAAGTCGAACTACGGGCCGACCGGATTCTCGTTCTCGCCGTTCAACCTGGGCCATTTCCACCATCCTCTCTTCAAACTTCCTGGCGGGAAGGTGGCCTTCTCGTTTTGGCTCTTCCCCCGCACGGTTCCGGCCGGAAATGCCTCGGCGTATGCTGCCATGACAGCCGAAACCCGAGGCCTTTTCGAGAAGATGAGTGCGGTGGGCGGAAAGTGCTACATAGCGCATTCGTCAATTCGCCTGTCACCGGCCGAGTGGGAGGATCACTTTGGCTCCGATCTCTGGAGACGTCTCGCCGACGCCAAGAAAAGGTTCGATCCCAACCATGTTTTGACACCGGGTCCGGGAATGTTTGCCTCGACTTCAGGCGGCTAAACAAGCCCCCAGGTAGTGAGGGAGTGAATCCTTCAGTTTCGAGAACCGGCCCGGGGGGATAGGCTTGGCGTCAAGGGATAGGCCTGAACCGTCAGGTTCAGTCTCCGGGAAAGAGGAGGGTGTCCGGATGGAAATCCGCCCATGCGAACCAGAAGGCATTTCTGTAGTTCAACTTTTTGAGGTCCGTTCCTTCCAGCTCGCCCCCAATCGCTTTCCCTTCCAGATTCCAAACCGATCCTGTCTTCCGGTCCCGAATCATGACTGTTCCTTCATCGGTTGTGTCTTCCAGGATGAGAGTGTCATCACCGAGGGTTCTGCTGAATGCACTGGCGAGTTGACTGGTCTTCTCAAACAGCACCACCACCGGTTCTCCATTGATTTCGTCATTGATAACGGCACGATCTCTCAGGGTGGAAAAAGGATAGGCCTTGAAGACCTCTCCTACCTGAACCCCGAGAATGGTCTCCCTGGCTCTGTAACGAGTGTCGGTAACTTGCATCAGTCGATGGGCAACGCTGTTGCTTTCTTTCCACTCCTGGTAGGAACCTCCAGAAGGCAAGACATCATAGTCGTAGTCAAAGCCCGTTTCTCTGGATAACACCAGAGAGTCAGGGTGGAGCTCTTTCCAGGCACCCCAGGTCATCATATGAACGGGAATAGTTTTCAAGGCCGTACCCTGGAGTTCTCCTTGAAGTGCTCGTCCCGTCAACTGCTGCCACCACGAACCTGTCTGTCTGTCGACCATGACCAGGTTGGCTCTGTAGTTTGTCGCAACATCGAACTGCAATACCTCGCCTTCAACTTCTGCCTCAAACGCAATCGGTGTGTTGCACACTGGACAGTAGGATAAGGCCACCGGCTTGCCCTGTAGGACATCATTCACGATATGATGCCAGGCCATCATGGTCAGAGGATAAGCCTTGGTGACCCCCTCGAAGTTGATTCCCACCACGAAATCCGTGTCCTGAATAAACGTGTTATCTGCCGAAGTATCGGTGGGATTGTCCAGAGACCTGAAGGGCATGACTCTGGACAGGACAATGAAGGACAAAACCGTGAATCCGACAACCACGACCAGAGTCACTACCTCTAATTTGACGTTCCTTAGCCGGAGCCGGCCTGTCGCTTTCCAGTCAGTGTAAATGAGGCCCGAGGGTACGGCCAAACTGAGGCCCAGGAACAGCACTTTATAGTGCGTGAAAAAGAAGCCTAAAGTAATGCCGATATCATTGACTCGTGTCAGGGTTGGCAAGATAAAAGATGCGGATGAAAATAGAGAAAGAACGAATGCCGCAGTGAGTATTATTATCTTGAAAGATTTTTTCATAGGAAGCTCTATTATAGTGCGAAATGGCATTGGATGAATGTTGGAGGATCAACACTTCGGGATCCTCCCCGGTTGGGCGGGACAGACCCTCAGAGCCTGCCGCTCCCAATGGTGATCGCTTCCATGAGCAGGAATGCTCGAGAGGAGGCGGGGCAATCAGACAAGCAAGTCGTCCGGACGGGTATCCGTGGGCCGGTTACCTTTCTTCCTCGCCATCGCGACCCACTCGCCGAGAACGTCTTTCACGTATCCAATCTCGTATATTGACCGCGTTCAGGGTCAACAGAAGTAACAGGTAGGCACTTGCCGTCGCGGCCAGAAGAGCCGCCAGGCTGCTCAGAGTCGAGAGGCCAAGGTTGCCCACAAAGGGTGCGGCAATCGCGACAACCACCGCCGCCACCACACCAGGAAACAGAATTTCGGAAGAAGAGTGGGACAAGCCCATAGTTTCAGAATCCTTGAATCGTTCAGGGGCGCTCCAACCCAGGGTCTCCTCCATGTTATGCTCCCGATGGATTTTGTCAACTGAACCGCGGGGCCATGACTTGCAACCCTCCTCCCCCAGCTGTGAAACGGGATGCAGCAGGACCAGGTTTTCCCGGGGCCGTACCCTGAAAAGCAAAGGTCTTGGGGGATATCATCGTGTTCTGACTCACCATCCACCCGGTGGAAATGTCCACAGAGAGTGACCTCAAGTGACCGAAAGGCTTTCCGGCGAAGGCACAAAGGGGTAGAATTCAACCATCATGTGGTTCGTGTTACAAATGCCGCCAATGACGGACATGGCCCCCTGGTTCATGGGCGGTCTCAGCGCCCTGGGCGTCATCATCTTCTTACTGCTGCTCTTGCTGAGTATTCTCCTGGGTGTGGTGCTCTTTGGAATCAGGGCCCGGCTCAATGCCATTATCAGTGGGATGAACATCCTTTCCGGTGATCTGAGAAGG
>JAZFRU010000294.1:0-2049 GCA_036445815.1 Acidobacteriota bacterium
AGCCCTCGAGAGGCTCGTTGCGACTTTCCACCGACTTCAGCTTCCACGACCAGCCAGGTCCTCCCCGGTGCGGACGAAAGCGGAGTCCCTGTTCGTTGAAAGTGGCGACATAGTTGGGATGATCCAGTCGGTAGCCGTCAGAGGTCTCCTTCAGGCTGTTCACGGCCCGGGCCGCGGCTTGATCGGCGGAAAGTGCGGGCGTTGGTGGCTCTCCAGTCTCCCTGCCGGCCGGAGAGGTCTCCCCCATCACCAGGCTCAAAACCAACACTCCGATCAATGCAGGCAAACAAGTGGATAATCCAGTTCTCATTCGGTTCCTCCTCGGATATTTCGTTCAAAAGAACGGCCGGTGTGCAGCCCAAAAAGCCGTCATTGTAACATGTCTTTAACCCGCTTCAACCCTGTTGGAGTTGCTCATTCAGATGTCTGGCAGATGAGGTCATCATGGGGAAATTCTGCCCAACAAACGGCTCCAGGCATCGGGTTCGGGGTGACCTGACTCAGCCCTGGAAGGCCCTGTTCGAGATTAAGGAAATACATTGACCGACACCTCTCCGTTTCCGGGAAGCGACGGCCAGCGATGAGACAGGTCATTCAGCCCTTGTAATGGTGGAACATGGTAACCAGCAGGATCAGTTCGGGATGGGAAGCCGACAGTTTGGGCAGGATCAGACGGATGTTTGATCGGTAGTCGGAAAGTTTCTCCAGCAGCGGCCGCAGGTCGTCCACGTGTCCCCAGCGAAGCTTGTTCAAATCCAGAACCAATCGGCTCTTGGTCTGTATCAAAGAATGCTGGATTGAATGCGCCAGTCCCTCTGCATCGGAAGCCGAGAGAACGCCTTCTAGCCGCATCCATACCTGTTTCTTTGCGTGCTGCAGTTCGACCTGCACAGAAAGGTTCGGCATCGAGATTTTGTGCGGGATTTCTTCCCAGAGGTGAAATCCACTCCACGACTTACTGGGCAGACGGTAGGTCGTACGCACCAGCCTGGGATGCTGAAAGAGATCCAGTTTGAGTGTCAGTCCCGTCCATAAGGCCGCGCCCACGGCCAGCCCGGCCTTGAACCGCTCCATCAGCGTGGGAGCGCCCAGCTCGACGTGGATCCGTCGCTGTAAATCGCGAATCCAGCGGCGGACTCTCGCATTCGGTCCCAGGAGTCTGCCCGCCAGAAACACGGGATAGGCGGTCCGCAGTTCCGAGGCAAAATACCTGGCCTTCCCCTGCAGCGATGGATTCGAAGAATCCTTGAGCTTCTGGTATCCCAGCAACTTGGTTTCCAGGACCCGGAACATGCTTGGGCCGAGCCGTTCAAAATCCTGCTGGTAACACCAGCGTTGAATTTTCTCGATCCGCTCGGGAGACAAGAGCGGGTGCTTGATCATGGTGGTAAAACCGTCTGCTCGCCGATAAAAAAGTTCCGGATCCTCGACGTACACATCGTGCAACAAGTTTTCCTTGATGATCCGTTCGTGAAACGGGGTGCTGGGCACAGGACCATAAATCAAGAACTGCGACAGCGCGGGCTTGAGCTTCATCAGCTGGTCGAGTTCTTTCGCCACCACCTCCTCGTTCTGGTAATCAAACCCGACGATCATCGAGGTCAGCACCGTGATGCCGTGCTCACGAAATTCCGTGAGGATCTCCTCAACGGGCCGTCCCTGCTGCTTGGCGTAGCCCGAACGCGTACCCTCATAGCCGATCCAGAGGCCGTCAACTCCCATCTCCAGGACTTCTTCCACCGTGTACTTGCTGATTGCCCTGACACTGGCAAAGGCAAAAATCGACAAGGTCTTGCCGCTCTTCAGTACGCAATCGCGAAAGGCCATCGCGCGCTTTTTGTTGAGCAGGAAATCCTCATCCAGAATCAAAAACACCAGTTTCTGATCCGCATCCAGAAAACGCTCCACGACGGCGTGGATGTCCTTCCCTTCGGGTAGCAGTTTGACGTGTTTTCGGTTGAAGAAGTGCGAGGTACAGCAAAAGTCGCAGCCATTGGGACACCCAAGTCCGGCGAAAATCTTTCCCGTTCGCGATGCAGGAAGAGAAAA
>JAZFRU010000295.1:0-2639 GCA_036445815.1 Acidobacteriota bacterium
AACGGTTCATGTTTTTCAATCCAGGCACCCAGGAAGCGTCTCAAGAGAACCAGTTGCCCCAGGTGATAAGCATTGTGATCGGCAACCAGCAGGGCCTCTCTCAGGACCGTCTGTCCGGTCCCGTGGGGAATGGGGGCGAACAGATCAGTGGTGGGTGCCTCCACCAGATCTGCCATGGCCTGAAGGTCCTCCTGGAAGGAGGCCTGGCTGTCTTCCCAGGCTTTTTCATCGGGGGGTGCGGGGCTCTTGGGCCAGTATCCCTCCGGGAACTGGGGTGACACATGCTGGGCATTTCGGCTGAACTCCAGAATATCCCATTGGGCGATACGAAGGTGTTCCAGGAGTTCCCAGGCCGAATAGGGGAGCCCTTTCGGTCTCTGGCCCCGGAGTTCCCGAGGAAAGTCGGCCAGAGCTCTTTCATGGTCCAGATGGGCCTGGCGGCCCTTCAGCAGGTTCAAGAGATGTTCGCGGACAGATTCCTCTTCACTCATGGATTCTCCTTCCGGGTTCGGTTCAGAGCCTTTCCAGGAAGCTTCCCATCAGATTCCCAACCTGTTCGGGAGCCTCCACCGGCGTCATATGTCGCAATCCATCCAGGACATGAAGTTCCGCATTTTCGATGTTTTGCTGGAGGTGCTCGGCCATGGCAGGTGGGGTGGCCGGATCTTCGGCTCCCACCATCACCAGAGTGGGACACGTGATCCGTTCGAGTCCGGCACGTCCGTCGAAACTTCCCAGTGCCCGGCAAGCTGCCGCATAGGATTTCGCATCGCCGCTCGTCAAGATTTCACTGATTCTCTGGCACTCCCGGGGTTGGGCATCAGGGTAGCCATCGCTGAACCAGCGGGGCAAGTTAAAGGCGATCACCGGCTCAAGGCCGATGGTTTCAGCCTTGTGGGCTCGTTGCTCCCAGGCCTCCACGGCATTTTCTCCATACCAGGCGGTGGTATCCGCCAGAATCAAGCCGTCGACTTTGTCGGGATAAGCCGATGCGTAGGCGATGGCTGTGTTGCCTCCCATGGAAAGACCGGCGATCACCGCTTGATCTTCGCCCAGGTGCTCGATCAGTCCACGCAGATCGGCTGCCAGATCGTCGACGCTCCAGCCGGGGGCGGGTCTCTGGGAGTCGCCATGCCCGCGTGCATCCCAGGTGAGAACGCGGCCATGAGTCTCCAGTTTAGACCGGATCGGATCGAAAATGGCGCCGCTCATGCCCAGTGAGTGGGCGAAGGCGATCAGCCGCCCAGAACCCCCGAGTTGATAGTTGAGATGAATACCATTGATCTCGGTCTGCATGGACGGTGCCTCCTACATAAGTCCTGAATTGAGCGGATGTCGTCGGTACTTTATCATGTTAGTACCGGCGCACTTCTTCTCCGGAAATAGCCTTGCCTCACTTGCTAATCGACCAGGAGTTTCTCCAGGTCCCGGCGCGACATCTCGCCATTTTTCGAGTCGAAAGGAAGTCCGCGGCTGGCGGCGACCCGGTCGGTGAACGACAACCCCAGAGGGCCCACATAGGTTTCCTCGGTTTGAAAAGCAGGATCCAACAGTGCCTCTGTGAGCGAAATGAATTGGTAGCCTCGATCACTCAGATGCCCGATCAGATCCTCCAGAAACTGGGCCGTTGCCAGGCCAGCGCGAAGCCATAGTACGTGGTTGATGTTTCTTCCGAATACCTTTTCCGACTGGCTTTCGGCATATTCCAGAGACTGCGTGATGTGTTCCAGGTAGAGGGTTTTCAATTGAGAGAGTTTCTTGGGATCACCCTCTCGCTCCACGTAGAATTGATTGAAGCGGTAATCACTGGTCTTCACGGTCACGTGAGCGATTTGGTAATCGGCCTTGTACAAGGCCTTGGTCACCCGGTTCTTATTGCGTTCGGTATTGCCCTGATGAAGAAAAGGGAAGCGAATATAGCGATAGTTGAAATCGAAGGCCCGAGAAAGCCGGCGCAGGTAGTTTTGACCATCATTCAGGTGTTCCAGGAATTCATCGGAACTCAGTTCGTTCAGGTCAACATCGGCGTGGGTCTGATTTCCCAGAAGGTGACCCTGCGAGGCCCAGTCTTCGATCACCACGAAGTTGGCGAGATCGTCGTCGATTTTCTCTCCCACGACGAATCCAGCGGCCTGGATTTGGTGGTCGGCCAAGGTACGCAAAATGGTTCTGCTGATTTCCCTCGGTCTCCAGTAGCCCGATGGCCTCAGGCCGGGAAGGTCATCGAAGGTCAAGGCGATCTTTTGGTTCGGAGTCTGAGCCTGGGACCAGGAAGAGAGGACAAGAAACAGAACAGGAATGACTTTATGAAAGCGATTCTTCAAGGAGATCCTCCAGATGATGAATTCAGTTAGATTGTAATGCCAGTCTCTTGGATTCTCAATGGGGTATGTACGCGACTGTAACATGGGCAACCGGAAGGGCATACGGCTCAGGGTCATCACGTAGCAAGCCCAATGTAGCGGCCGCTCTATGAGCGGCTCTCCGGAATCGGCACACTGAGGTGCCTCCCACATTCCGGACATGCCCCCGCACTCCTTTTCGGGAAACATGGAACCTGGAACGCGGTCGAGCAGAGCGAGGCCGCTCAGGAGAAGGAAAAGAACTTTCTTCTCTGTGTCTCTGTGGTGGATATCTTT
>JAZFRU010000296.1:0-2066 GCA_036445815.1 Acidobacteriota bacterium
TGGGCGGCGATATTTTGATTCGTCTGGGCCTTGGCTTTCTGGCACCGGTGTTACCGGTGGTGTGCGGGGGCCTGGTGATCAGTACCCTGCTTTCGATTGGCGACCGCTTGGCATCCCTTCACCACAAGGATACGGATCAAGTTCCCCTCTAGCGGCCTCTTTGCCCTCGGCCGCTGGTCATTGATCCGCGCGTTTCACGTTTCACGTTTCAGGTTTAACGTTTTATGGATAAGGACTATTGGGACTTGTCCGGAATGTGGGAGGCGCCTCAGTGCGCCGAATCCGGATGCCGCTCACAGAGCGGCCGCTACATTGGGCCTGCCGCCTGATCGGTGGCACACACGCCGTGCCCTTACTCTTTTTCGTGAAACGTGAAACGTGAAACATGAAACGCGGCCGAGCCGAGCGAGGCCGCTCACCAACTCACGAGCCACCGAACAATTCCCGGTTGGCCCTCCGCAAAAAGAGCAGGCCGATGGAGGCATTGAAGAAGATAAAGAAATTGTGCTGGACGAAACCGAAGGCGCTGATCTCCCCCGGGTTGTCAGGGAAGAGCGTTACCCAGAGAACGATGGCCACCGAGCGCATCGGACCCGGCATGACGGCCCCGAACAGGATGACCGGAAGATAGCCCAGCATTTCGCCGAAACTCACCTCCACCCCGAAGAGTCCCAGTGCCAGCGTGTAGATAAAGACGGCCGCGAGCATCACCGGTGAGCGCATCAGCATGACCGCCAGATATTGCCAGAGCCGGGCCTGCCGAAAGGCCCGAAAAATGGATTTCTCTCGCAGTTTTATCCCTTTGAAAATCTGCCCACTGAAGTAAAGATGGAAAACTACAAAGAAGACCACCGCACCCAAGGTGATCCATGGAATGATGTGCAGGATGGCCGGGAAGCTTTGCCATTCGAGCAGGACCCCGACGGTGGCCCAGGCGGAGAGATAGTAGAACTCACAAAACATAACAAACAGCATGCTGGAGGCCACTTCCCAGCCCGGGGTCCCGTCCCGTCGGTTCAGGTAGAGGGCGATGGCGCCCTTGCCCACCTGCTCATTCAACAGAGAAAGGATAAAGGCACTGGCACGAATCGGCAGGATGCCCATGTAGGCGATTTCCACATTGAACCAGTTGATGACCTTCCAGATGATGAAGGTGTCCAGAAGGAAGAAGAACAGGGTGTAAGGGACCATCATGCTCAACCACTGCCACCAGCTCACTCTTTCGAAGATCTGCAGCAGGTAGGGAACCAGAGAACTCTCCTGAGCCGCCGCCGCGCGATTGAGAATCGTGTAAAGGTAGGCAAAACAGACCAGGGTAATCAGCCAGGGAAGAACTTTCTGCCAGAGAGGCCGCTGGGGCGGAGTTTTGACTTCGCTGCTTTCGGTGTCGGTGGTCTCGCTCATCTACTGACTTCCTCCAGGCTGTGTCGAATCATCTCATCCAGGTCCGTCAACTCGATTCCTAGCTCGGAGACGGCATTCGCCGGGTCCAGCTGGGTGCTGGTGGTGATGACCTCCAGAGCGTCGGTTGAGAATCCCGGTGCTGCAAATCTTTGGCGAATGGCCAGGACAAACCTTACCAGCCCTGTGGGGATTGACGAAATCCTGATTTCCCGCTCGGCCAGGCGGGCGGCCCGGATGATCATCTCCCGATGGGACAGTGTCACCGGGCCCACCAACTCCAAAGTTTCATTGCGGGCCGTGTCGGGATGGCAGGCCCGACTCGCTGCCGAGGCCACGTCCTGCACATCCAGGGGCTGATCCAGATGGCGCCCTCCGCCTAACAGCCGGGCGGTGGGACGGCTGAGATGACGGCGCAGGGCCGCGGCTCCTTCCGTTCCACGTCCCAGAAGCAGGGGGACTCTCAGAATCGTGTAAGACAGAGCCGAGTCCTGAACCCGCTTTTCTCCCTGACCCTTGCTGCGGAAGTAGCGATTGGCCGAGGAGGCATCGGCCCCGACGGCACTGATCAGAACCAGCTTTCTGACCGAACACCGAAGAGCGGATTCCACCACTGCCGCGGTGGTCTCGACGTTGGCCTGGCTATAGCTGGAGTCGGGACGCTC
>JAZFRU010000297.1:0-2522 GCA_036445815.1 Acidobacteriota bacterium
CCAGTGCCGAGAAATCCTCCCCGCCCTGGGAGAAACTGCTGCCCATCAAAGGAACATCGGATTCGACCTGGATATAGATTTCCTCGGCCCCCGAGTTTTCAAACAAGCCTTCCACCGTCTCCGCAAGGAACCCGCCTCCGGCAATCGTTCTGGAAACCTCCTCTAGAAGCACTCCGTCCCGATTCCGCAGCCGAAAGAAGGTCGAGGCCGTTTCGATGGCCGGGTTGAAGACAAAGAGCACGGTGCTGACGCCCTCGTCTGGAGGAATCACCGGGAAGTATAGCTGGGTAGAAGCCTGACTGTCCCCTGCCACGCCATCGAGTCGATTCAGGGCAAAGTCCCCGATCAGGAAGAAGCTTTGAATGGGGCCTTCCTGACCGCGTGCAATCACCGACACCTCACTCACCAGGGGATTCATGACCTCGCTGATCAGAAAAGCGTCCTGGCCCTGGGCCGGGATTTCCGACAGAACCACCCGGTCGATTTCGGTTCCCGAGGCATCCATCGCTGCCAGAGAGATGGCATTGGGATAGTCGTTCGGGTTCATGATCGCCATGCCCACAAACATCTCCTCACCCGTCCCTCCGGAGTTCAGAGCAGAAATGATCTGGCCTACCGAAGGCACTACAGGAGGAGCACTGAAGGCGGGACCTCCACGGGAACTGATTTCTCCATTGATGGTCAGGTCATCGTCGCCTCGCTCACCATCCACGAAATGCAGAACGATCCGGTCACTGAAAATCTCGGCACCGGTTCTTCCGTCATACAAAAATTCGTACCAGTGCGGAATCGACACACCTGGAGTCGGCCCGAATTTCCAGAAGGTGTTGACCCGCACTCCATCGGCCAGGAAGATTGTCACGGTGGTGGCCTGGGTATAGCCCCGGACCGTGAAATCCACGAAATCGACGGGGAAACTGGCTTCCGGCGGCGCCTTTTGGGGTGATGGATTGGCCACGGCCAGAGCCCTCTCGAAGGTGGTCCCCTCATCTGAAAGCAGCTCGATGGTTCCCTGGTTGGTGAAATCCTGAAAAAAGACCCGCTCTGCCGGCCCCAACCTCAATCCACTGATTTTGGTCAGGGGATCGCCAAAGAAAATCCAGCTGCGCCGCACATCCGGGTCGTCGCTGGAGGCCTTGGCCCGGGCCACCGCCTCTCCCAGGGTCAGTCCATCCTGCTGGGACAGGAGACGAAACAGTTCCTGCTCCAGTTCCAGTTGCGCCATCGGAGATGTCAGGGCCGAAGAGGCCCACACCGCTATCGCCCCGCCCTGCTCAGCCCTCAGCAGAGCCTCGGCCATACTTTCCGTGAACAGATCCTGGAAAAAACCGTTCAGACAGGTCATGCTCACAAAAAATGGCAGCCGAGAGCCGTTGGTGAGGGCTCGGGCATCCTGGGAAGTCAACAGATTGTCGCTCCAAAGCTCGACCGAGCCATGCCCCGAATAGTTGACCACCAGCCGTCCTTCGTTGAGGCTGGCCAGCAGTTGTGTTCTGGCCTCGGCCGCACCCTGTCCCTGGAAGACTTCCTCCAGGCTCAGCTGTGCCCCCAGCGAGGCCTTCAATTCAGTGGTGATCTGCTCAAATTCAAAACCCGGCGTGTCTTGATCGCCGACCAACAGGATCTGCTGCTTCCAGGGGGCTTCCGGCTCCTGATCGTAAGCCACGATCTTGCCCACCACGATGGCGGCCTCCTCCGGCGTGCGCACCGGCAAGCGCCCCACCGCCAGATCAGGCACTCCGTCAAAATCAAAGTCCGCAAACCAGTCATCGGAAGCGGTCTCCAGGGAAATCGTTGGCACCATCCAGGTCGGCACCAGATCGAGGTCTCCCAGTCCCAGATAGTCTCGTGGATCAAACCCGGCATCCCCGAAGAAAAGGACAAAACGAGGCTGGGTTTGCCATTGTTCGCTTCCCCAGACCAGAAAATCGTGCAGCGCCCGAGGCGTCTTGACACCGAAAGCAAACTCGTCATAAACGTCTTGCACATCCACGACCACCACCGAGTACCCCTGTGATTCCCTCAGGGCCTTCAAGGGCGCGATGCTCTCCAACAACGTCTGGTGAGAGAAAATGACCACCTCGGCTCCCGCATCTGCGCTGTTCCAGGTCGAAGGCTCATTCATCTCGATCACCGCAGGCTGCTTCAGCTGCTCCCGGGTCACGGCCAGCAGGGTTCGAAGCCCGGAATCGGGTACCCACACGGTGATGGAAAAAGTTTCTCCCTGGGGCTCAACCACTCCCTCCAGTTCCACGGTCTCCAGCGGATCGGTCATGTCGGCGACCGCAATCTCGGGGCTGCTGAAACCCTCGATGGTCACCGGTTGTCCCTGTTCTCCTTCGGCCGGACCCGAGACGGTGAACTCCAGAACATCTGCATCCGCCGTATAGGTGTGCCCGTAGGTCAGCCGAATCGTGTCCACCAGGCTGACATCGACTTCACCCCCTTGGGCGACCATCGTGACCACGTTGTCACCTTCCTGGAGCCAACTGAACGGGAGGGTGAAGGTGGTGACCTGATGT
>JAZFRU010000298.1:0-4304 GCA_036445815.1 Acidobacteriota bacterium
GGCTATTTTCTATGCCGCCCTTTCAGGGCTCTGGAGAAGTGAACTCCCAATGTCCTGGGAATGAACACGCTGAGGCGCCTCCCACATACCGGACCCGTTAAACG
The DNA here is from genome assembly GCA_036445815.1 of Acidobacteriota bacterium. Lineage (GTDB taxonomy): Bacteria > Acidobacteriota > UBA6911 > RPQK01 > JADFOI01 > JAPYTY01. The sequence continues at coordinate 105 of JAZFRU010000298.1, forward strand.
TTAAACCTGGAACGTGAAACGCGGGCGAGCGGAGCAAGCCCGCTCCTACCGCGGCAGGTATCTTCCCTCTTCGTCCCGGGCCAACAGGTCCTTTTCCCTCAAGATTCCCCAGGCCTGGAGGATCACCCGGTACTCCACATCCTCCAGGGCCCGGAGGATGGCGTAAAACGACAACGGCTCCGCTTTCACAAGAGCCAGGATTCTCTCGGAGGCTTCAGAGGAATGACTCAAGCTTCACCTCGTCACGAAAAGGATGAGTAATGATGTCGTAATGATCGGCGGGGATGCCTTCGGGAATGGTGGCGTCGATGCCCATTTTGGAGGTGGTCGGAAGCTGGCCCCTGGGCAACTCCCAGGCTCGGAGGCTGGGATCGATGTGTTTACCCTGGGCGCCACTGATGATCATGACATCTTGATCCGCCTGCACCCGAAAGGTCTTGGCCCACTCAACCTGCTCATGATCAAAAATATCCACGTCCTCATCCACCACCACGGCGTGCTTGGTGTCCGGAAGAGAGAGAATGGCCATCAGGGCGTTCTTGCCACCGCCCTCCCGCTTTCGAATGGAGGCAATCACCGACCAGCGACAAGCGCTCCCTTCGGTGACCCGTACCGCCACCGTGCTGACGCCGGCCGCAGCCAGAACCTCCAGGACCTGCGCTTCCATGGCCACCGCCCCCAACCAGGCATTCTCCCAGGGCATCTGAATGACCTGGAAAAGAGGGTTACGTCGGTGAGTCATCGCCTTGACCGTGAAGGTGGGATTCCACCTCACCTCGGTATACATTCCGGCAAAGTCCCCGAAAGGGCCTTCATCGATCGTCCAGCCCACCGGCTCGATCTGCCCCTCCAGCACAATTTCACAATCGGCCAGCACCGGCAAATCGTTGGTTTGAGCCGGGACTGTCCGAACCGGCTCGCCATGCAGTCCCCCGGCAATGTTCATCTCGCTCACGCCCGGCGGGGCCTTGAAGGCAGCACACAGCATTTCAAAGGGATGCACTCCAATACAGACGGCAATCGGCAGCGGTTCCTGCCGCTTGAAGGCCGCCTCGTAGCATTTTCTCAGATCGGAGTTGGTGACCAGGTCCACCGAGGTCACATTGCGGCTTCGGTACATCAACCGATAGACTCCGGCATTGACAATGCCCTTGTCATCGCGGGCCAGCATGACACCGGCGGAGATGAAAGCCCCCCCATCGCGCTCTCCCAGAAAAGGTATCGGCAATTCTGTCAGATCCACCTCATCGCCGACTTTGACGACTTCCTGGCAGGCGGCATCCTGAACCGTGACCGGATCCATCATCTTCTGGATGCCCTGGGGGAACCGAACTCCCAGCTCACTCTCGGGCCAGTTCAATGAACGAGCCAATCGATCCCTTTTCCAGTACAGCCCACTGACCAACGGGACCTCGAAACCAGCGGGCTCATGAAACAAGACCGGCTTGTCGGCCTGTACGATGAGCGGCGATATATAGCGCACATCCACGGGTTTGCGGATATGCAGCAACTCGCCCTTTTGATCCAGTCGCTCAAGTACCGCGCGAAAACTTTCTGGCATCGATCACCTCTGGGGTAAAGTGTTCATTATTGTAGTGGCCCTTGACCTCCAAACAAGCGGCGTGCCACCTTACAGGCTTGTTTGGTGGTGGGCTCCAGCGCCCGCATTGTACCACTCTCCACTTTTGTGATCACTCAAAGTTTTACTTGCCAGGGGCGGCAAATGAACGTATCTATTACAGGCAGTCGATCACACAAAGGGCAAGTTAATCCAGGAGGTCAAGTCATGCACCGATCAAGTGATTCACCGTTCCTGTTTCTTTGGTTCACCTCACTATTTCTGAGCGTCTGTCTGGTTTCCGTGGGCTATGGGCAGCAGCCGGAGAGGCCGGTTGTCGTCTTGAAGGGTGCCACCCTGATTGACGGACTCGGCAACCCTCCTCTTGCCGATGCAACGGTGGTGGTTGAAGGGGACACGATCCGATCGATCTTCTCGGGTCAGGGGGCTGATACTCCCCCCAATGCGACCTTGATCGACGTGACCGGGAAGTTCATCATCCCGGGCCTGGTCGACACTCATGTTCACTGGGAACCCTGGATGGGTGAGATCTACATGAACCACGGGGTGACCTCACTTCTTGCTCAAGGGGATGTGAGCCCTGAAACACGAACTCATTCACATACCAGTCTCACCACTCCCCGGATCTTTCACACCGGGGGTCGGCCGAGACTGACCCCTTCCATGACTCGAGAGGAAGTCCGCCAGGCCGTTCAGGTTTATTTGAAAAAGGATCCGGACGTGGCCTGGTTTTTCCAGTTCAGAGAGAACAACCGAGAGGTATTTGGATGGGCCGCGGAAGAAGTCCACGCGGCGGGATTGGCTGTTTTTAGCCATACCCAGGATGCTGGCCAGGCGATCGATGCGGGGATGGATATCGCGGAACATATCTGGGCATTCGCTCTGCCTTTGATGTCCCCCCAGGAATTGGAGGACTTCGAAGCGGGCCGACTGTTGCACTGGGGGACCTACTTGAGGGAAGGCCCACAGCTTGACCAGATGATCAGAAAAGCCGTCCGCCAGGGAGCTTATCTGAATCCGACGCTGGCCTACGAGTGGGGCTCGATGAGTCCCAAGATCAGGGATCGTGAGCGAGAAATCTATGCCCTGTTCAGCAACCCCGATCTGTATTACTACCCCGAGAACCGCGCAGAAATGCTGCTGCTGCGCCTGCGCCTGATCAAGACTTATTCCTCCGACTACGAACATATGCCCTTGATTGCCAAGCTATCCCCTGAAGACCTGGAGTCCGTCCAGGAGGCCTACCGCAACGTCCAGAGATTCATGAAACTCTACGTCGAGGCCGGAGGGAAGGTCGTCTCCGGTACTGATGCACCGGGTGTTGCCAGTCCGGGACTGGGAATGCATCACGAAATGGAGCTGTTGGTGGAGGCAGGGTTGACCCCTGAAGAGGCCTTGAAATCCTCCACCTCGTGGGGAGCTGAACTGCTGGCCGGGTTCCATGGGGCCCGGGGAAACCCGAGAGTGGGAACCCTTCAGGAAGGAAACTTTGCCGATTTACTGATTCTCGAAGCCAATCCTCTGGAGGACATCGCCAATACCAAGAAGATCAACCGGGTGATGAAGGGCGGGGAGTTCTTCCGGTTCGGATATCACCCTGAGTTTTTCACCGGTCCGCCGGGACCTGCCTCGCGAGCGCCGAAGATCAGCGCCATCTCCCCTCATAAAGTCACCGAAGGAAGGCCCGATCTTGAAATCGTGATTGAAGGGTCGGGCTTTGTCGCCCATTCAGTCGTGAAAGTGGAAGGCGTTGCCCTGGCCACGGTCTTTGAGAATCCGAGCAAACTCCGGGCCACCATTCCAGCCAGCTTCATCGAATCGGCTCTGCCTGATCCTTATCGCATGGCCGGTCCGGATCAGAAGGTGGGCGTCCACGGGGATCGCTCCATTTCCGTTGTGGTTCTTAATCCGCCTCCCAGCGGCGGAATCTCCAACGCCATCTGGTTGCTCGTGCAGGCAGAGTGGCATACTCCGTGATCGAGCACACCGGTCACTGGTGGCGCACCGGAAGGAGTGAAAGACAGGTCTCGACCTGCTCCTGCAGGGCGTCCCCCGCCAGATCAAAGTGAGAGGCGTGCCAAACCACACGGCCCTTCTGCAGTAGAATCACCTGAGGAGACTGGTGGGGAACCGAAACCTGCTCGGCCACATACTGGGCAGCCGTTCTATCTTCGACGACGTCGATGAGGTAAATCGGGACCCGAGGATTGGAAGCCTCGAAGCTGCTGACCTCGTGGTAGGCCGTCTCGCTGATATTGCACCGGGTGCTGTGTTTGAAGAGGATGGCGAGGCTTTCCTCAAGAAGTCCATCGATTTGCTCCGGTTCTTTGAGTCGTTCCATCGCTACTAAAGACGCACCTGACGGGCCGGAGGTTTCAGGGGACCGCTGGTTTTCGACCAGCGGGTTCCGCGTTCCAGGTTCCACGTTCCACGTGGGTCCGGAATGTGGGAGGCGCCTCGACCGCTGGTCTTCGACCAGCGCGTTTCAGGTTTCAAGTTTCACGTTTAACGAAAGAATGAATGCAGTCCTACGCCGAATCCGGATGGGCGCACGCCCTGCGCCCCTACATTCCCTGCCTTTCTTTTCGTGGAACGTGGCACCTGGAACCTGGAACGCGGGC
>JAZFRU010000299.1:0-2232 GCA_036445815.1 Acidobacteriota bacterium
CGCATCTGATGATCCTGGTGCCTGATCAGACGGCGCTCGAGGGGCTTTCTACCGATCCCAATGACCCCGTGTACGTGATGTGGAAGGACACCCCTTACGCCCACATCATGGTGAAGGTCGGGGAAGAAGAGTAGACCGCTTCGATCTCTAGCCCGGATTATGCATAGGTTCTCATCACGAAACGACGAAAGCGCCGACCTGAGTGCGTTGCGCCACGCGCGAGGGTCACCCGCTTGCGGGTCGGCCACCGCAAACGTACTCACTGCAGTACGTTGAGGAGGCCGACCGAGTGCAACACAGGCAGGTCGGATGATTGCGTCGTTGTAGTAGAGAATTTATGCATAGTCCGGGCTAAGGCAGAGCGAACACGAACAGAGTGTTGTCCGCGCCCTGGCTCAGCTCGGGTGTCAGGTTATTGGCGCCTTCGGTGACAACCGATACGCCCGTACTGACGGCGACATACTGTTTACCTTCTACGGCATAGGTGATCGGATGGCCCGTGACCGCAGAACCAAGATCGACTTCCCAAAGCACTTCTCCACTGTTTTGATCCAGCGCCCTGAAATGGCCGTGCGCGTCCCCCCCGAAGACGAGCCCGCCTCCGGTGGTCAGGAGCGCCGTTGTGCCCGCTCGCTGCTCGTACTTCCAAAGGGTCTGGCCGGTGTCCACGGAGATCGCATGTACGGTTCCAACGTTGGTTGTTCCCGGAGCGATCTGCCTCTGGCTCCGGAATCCATATCTGGACTGCTGGGGAGTACCGGGGGAATCCAGGAAGTCATAGGTGGGCCCGGGTTCATTGGAGGTCATGTTCATGCAGGTATTCTGGAGCGGGAAGTACATCGCATGGGTGAGTGGGCTGTAAGCGCCGGGAGGCCAGTTCTTCCCCCCGGTGGCACTCGGGCATACCAGGCGATGCTGTCCTGAATCTGTGAAGATCACCTCCGGGTTAACGGTAACCTTTCCTGTTGCACCGTCAATGTCTTTCACGACGTTTTGAGTCACGGTCGGTCGAGCCCAAAGGAACTCGCCCGTCTTGCGATCGAGGGTATAGACAATGCCCGTTTTACCCGGAATCCCCGTAACCACCTGCCGCCTCTCACCCGTCTGGATGTCGGGATTGATCCAACTCACTTCTTCCGGATCTGGCGCGACGGCCGTGTCCACCAGGAGGCGCTCGAAGGGATGGTCAAGATCCCAGTGATCGACAACGTGCTGGTAGTACCAGACCATCTTCCCGGTGTCGACGTCCAACGCGAGCGTCGAGTTGTGATAGAGGTACTGATTTTCGTTGGAGCCCAGCATATACTTGGGTGCCGGAGAGGTGACCGAAGTTCCGATGTAAAGTAGGCGGAGTTGTGGATCGTAGCTGGGCGCTATCCATGTTCCCACATGCCACCTTTTCTCCCAGGGAACATTGCCCCAGGTTTCATCCCCCGGCTCGCCCGGCTTCGGGATGGTTCGAGTCCGCCACAATTCTCGACCGGTTCTGCCATCATGGGCGGTGATGACGCAAGCCTCGGGCCCGCCTTCTGAAAAACAGTTTCGGCCGGAGATGATCTTTCCGTCGGCGATGATCGGACCCGAGCTCTGAAGGGCAGGATTGATTCTGTAATCGAGGATCTGCGTTTCCCAAACCAGCTTGCCGGAGGTGGCATCGAGGGCGAAAACATAATCGTCGCCGCTGGAGGCAATAATCAAATTTCCATAGATGGCCTGGTTTCGAGTGCGGCCGGGATCCCGAAGAAAGGTGGTCAGATCCTCCGGCCAATCCCGGCGGTACTCCCAGATTTGCTCTCCCGTGGCACCCTTCAGGGCCCGGGTCACATCGCGCGGGTTGGGCATATAAAGGATGCCGTCGTATACGAGTGGCGTTCCCTGCTGGCTGCCCTCTTGTACCATAGCCTGGGACCAGACCCTTCTGAGTGCCGAGACGTTTTCGCGATCGACCTGATCCAGCGGACTGTAGCCCCAACCGTTCAGTGTCCGGCGCCACATCAGCCAGTCGGCCGGGTCGGGATTCTGCAACATCGAGTCGGTGACGGGAACGAAATCGCTCGGGGCCCCCTGCGCCTCCGCCTGCAGGGCGCAAGGGACCAGAACCATACTCAAAGTGAAAATCAGGAAGAAGTGTTTCAATGAAAGAAATTCCAGGGTTATTGCTCTTCCGGCAAGGGTCCAAAGTCAGGCGGTGGAACTCGCTGTTTTGTTGCTGCTTCATAGGCTGAGGCGATC
>JAZFRU010000300.1:0-3815 GCA_036445815.1 Acidobacteriota bacterium
GGGGCACAGGGGCAAGGCGCTTGTAGGGCCGCGCTGTGAGCGGCTCAATTATCGTTCATGAAACCTGGAACCCGTCTTTGCGGTCCTTCTTAACGTCGCATGCGTTACCGCGGGCGCAAACATTGCGGGCCCCTACATCTTCCCAACGAAATCCAGCTTACAAAGGGTGAGTACGGTGTGTGTCCTGCCCTTGTAGCGGCCGCTCTATGCGCGGCTTCCGGATTCAGCGTCTGAGATGTTCATTCTCAAGGCATCCTTGGTTTTCGATCGGTGCGTTGCAGGTTTCATGTTTCAGGTTTCAGAAACATAGGTGTGCCTCGAATGTCGGCACGGTGTCTCTGGCTGCAGCGTATTTTTCTTGAAACGTCAGACTGGAAACGTGAAACGGAGTTCCAGGCCTTTGGGCCTACAGCTCCATCACCTTGATATTGTCGGCGACGTGAAGGCTGGCAGCCGTTTGGCTCTTGACGTCATCGGTGGAGATGCCGGGTGCGATCTCGGTCAGGACCAGACCTACTTCGTTAATTCTCAAGACGCCCAGTTCAGTGATAACGGTTTGGGCCATGACTTCTGGGGTGGTGGGGAGATTCCCTGTCTGAACAATTTTGGCTTCACCGGAATCTCGAGAGTGAAGGGTGGCGACAATCCAATGGTCGGCCTTGAGATCTCCCATGCCTTCATCGTCGACAAGTGCCAAGCTGCCGTCCTGGGAAATCTCGTCAGCTTCCACCACGACCAGGTCAACGGTTTGCTCTCCAGCACCGGGGTGGAGTTCCGTCAGTTGAACGGATTCCATCAGGTGAGGTTTGAGCAACTGGGGAATGCCCTTTCCCAAAACGAGGGCGTGCCCTTCTTGAATTTCCTGGAGGACGCGAGTGATGATGATTTGGGTTGGATCCATGTCCACTTCTCCAGTATGCCAGGACACCTATTTTATGCGGAGTAAAACGTCAAATCAACAGGGGGCCCCTGTGCCATCCTGTCAAACTCGGTTTAGATGCGTTTGAAGTTCCTCAGGATTTCCTCGATGCCGACCCGCAAGACGATGGGGCGGCCGTGAGGACAGGTAAAGGGGGTGCGACAGCGAAACAGCTCATCGATAAGCCACTGCATCTTTTCTTTGGAAAGCGGAGTATTGATTTTAATAGCTGCCCGGCATGACATGCTGATCGCGATCTTTTCGCGGAGCCGGTGGAGCTGGTTGTCTGGTGTTCCCAGTTCTCCGGCCACTGAGGCGAGTCCATCCAGGATTTCCTGAATCAACTGCCGGGCATCACAGTCACTCGCAAAGGAAGGAATCCCCTTGATCGCAATCGTATCATCACCAAACCATTCCACTTCGAAGCCGTTGTTGTTGAGTTCCTGGAAAGTCGTCTCCAAAACGGCTTTTTGCTGGGTATTCAAATCTAGAGTGAGGGGGATCAACAGGCGCTGGGTGGGGCCGGCACGATCCGCTTCCAGCTGGCGAAGTGCTTGATCATAGAGAATGCGTTCATGAGCCACGTGCTGATCGATCAACATGACTCCCTCGCGGTCCGCTGAGACGATGAAACTCTCGACAAACTGTCCCAGGATAACTGGGGCCGAATCGATATAGTCGGTTTCAGGGATGTCGTGTTGATGGTCGTCTCCAGGTTCCGGAAGGGCTGTCGAGACCGAACCCGAAAGGTCGCTGTCAGTTGAAGAAGAGGCGGGAAGACCCTGTCTGAAAGGCTGAAAGTTGGGAAAGTTGTGAGTCTTTTCGTCGTGGCGTTGGAACATGTGACCAGGAGATTTCCCATTGAAGGTCGGTGAGGGTTCCTGGATGAGACCATCCGGGGAAATGTCTCTCGCCAGATCCGACAGTGTGCCGCGCTGCTGGTGAAGAGCCTCCTGGATGCCGTGATAGAGAGCACTGTGTACCGTGTTGCTGTTGGAAAACCGAACTTCCGTCTTGCAGGGATGGACATTCACATCCACCTCGAGAGGATCCATGTGGATGAACAGGATGGCAACTGGAAAAGCACGAGAGGGCATTTGGTCCTGATAGGCGAGACGGACTCCATGGGTGAGCATTCGGTCTTTCACCATGCGAAAGTTGACAAAGACAAAGAGAGACGAACTGTTGCTGCGTTGTTCATGGGGAAGGGAGGTGAAGCCCGAGACGCGAACGCCTTGTTTTTCGTAGTCTACCGGAACCAGATTTTCCAGGAACGCCTCCCCCATCACCTGATAGATCCGATCTTCCAGGCTGGCCGTCCGGGTCGCTTCGAGGACTTTTCGTGCTTCATGATGGAATTGGAATTCCACCTGAGGATACGCCAGGGCATAGTGCATGATCTGACGACTGAGATGGTTGAGCTCGGTGGTGGTGGTTTTCAGGAATTTCCGTCGAGCCGGAACATTGAAGAAAAGATCCTCCACTACCACTTCAGTCCCGGAAGGCCAGGCCACCTGCTTCACCGACTCAAAAGAACCGCCCTGGGTTTCAATTTCGGTGCCCAGCGGGTCCCCCGGTTCGAGTGTTTTCTCCACGGTACGCAGACGCAGGCGTGAGACCGAGGCGATGGAGGGAAGTGCCTCTCCTCTGAAACCGAGGGATTTCAGATGGGTGAGATCCTCAAAGCTTTGAATCTTGCTGGTCGCGTGGTGTTGAAAGGCCAGACGAGCATCTTCACCGCTCATGCCCAGGCCGTCATCACGAACCGAGATGAGTCTTTTCCCGCCCTGTTCCGCTTTGATGATGATCTGTTCTGCATCTGCATCCAAGGAGTTCTCCAGGAGCTCCTTGACGACTGAGGCCGGTCTTTCGACCACTTCACCGGCAGCAATCTGGTGGGCTAAAACATCGGGAAGAACATGAATTTTGCCCATGGCGGGATTATAGCCCCGAATGCTGACGGCGCTCAAGAATTGAGCGGCTTTCCGGAATGCGGGAGGCGCCTCAGGGCGCCGATTCTTGGGCCTCCCACCTTCCAGACTCACGTTAAACTTGAAACGTGAAACTCGCTGGGTGAAGACCAGCGGCGGAAACACCACCGACATGCCGGTCTCCTGGGTCCTCTGTTCTACTCCTTTATTTTAAGGTGGAGTTCCCTCAGCTGGGTGTCCTCGACTGTCGAGGGAGCCTGGCTCATGAGATCGGCGGCCCGGGCCGTCTTGGGGAACGCAATGACATCTCGTATGGATTGCTCACCTGTCAATATCATCAGCAGACGATCCAGGCCCAGGGCTATGCCGCCATGGGGAGGGGCCCCGTACTGAAGGGCATTCAGAAAGAATCCGAATTTAGCCTGGGCCTCTTCGGATACGATGCCAAGAGCTTTGAAGACGCGCTCTTGAATTTCATGCTGGTGAATACGGATGGATCCTCCGCCTATCTCCGTGCCGTTCAAGACGATGTCATAAGCCTTGGACCGAACCCGAGCAGGGTCGGTCTCAAGCAGTTCGAGGTCGTCATCCTGAGGGGATGTGAAAGGGTGGTGGCAAGCAGAATAGCGCTTTTCCTGTGGGTCCCATTGGAGAAGTGGGAAGTCATAGATCCAAACGAAGCTGTATGCGTTCTCGGGTATCAACTGCTCCTGTTTGGCCACATGGGTGCGCAACTGGGACAGGAGGGAATGAACGATCTCTTGAACCCCGGCCACCATTAAAAACAGATCTCCCTCTTCAAGTTGTGCGGTCTGACTGACCCGTTCCAGTTCCGTTTCAGGAACCACTTTCGGAAGAGAGCTCTTCACTCCGTCAACGGTCCGTTTCAACCAGCTCATGTCGGAGTTGTCATGGAGGCGACGTACCAGTTCGCGGAGGTCGTCCAGTTGCTTGCGCGAATAGGC
>JAZFRU010000301.1:0-5015 GCA_036445815.1 Acidobacteriota bacterium
GCTGAGCCCGGGTTATGCAGAGGTTGTCGTCACACGAGGCGGCGAAGGCGCCGGCCTGACAAGGCGCGCGAAGGGAGGGCACCGCAGGCGTACTCGTAAAGTACGCCGAGGAGACTGAACGAGCGCAACACCGTCAGGACGGATGATTTTGACGCCGCAGTAGACAACTTCTGCATAGCACGGGCTAGAGTTTCCACCAATCTTTCGCCTTCATCAACAGCGCGCGCGCGACCTCGACATGACTCCACATCAGGGGGCTGGCGAACTGGATGTAGCCCCCTTCGGGGGCGGCATCATCCCGAACCATGCACTTCTCGCCCGTCTTCTCATAGGAGCGAGCCATGTTGTTGGCTTCTTCCAGAATTCTGTCGAACCCGCAGTCGTCCAACAGAATGGGAGGATAGAATTCCTTCTGGAAATCGATTCCCGGCACCCATTCCCTTTCCATGAACTCTTCAAATCTCTTGCAGGTCGAAAGATGTTCGGGCAGTTCACCCTCTTCATTCTTGTGCTCATCGATAGCTCCAAGCAGCTCATCTCCCGCCTGGTCATTGCCATTCCAGAAATGGAACTGGGCCAGGATGGCCGTGTACTGAATCCAGGGACCGTTGCCGGCATGCACATGGGTGGCAAAATCATCGGTGAAGGGAAGATAGCGCATGATCATCCCTAACTCGGGATCTCTGAGCTGCATCTCCAGAAACTTGACGCTGTTCTCCAGCTCGTCCCTGTAATGGAGAAACCCGTAGTAGAAGGGAGACATGAGGGTAATATCAGGTCTCATGTCCATGTAGCCGGTGGGATCAATTCTTCGCACGTACCGTTGTCCTGACATGAACAACGCACTGACGGAGTAAAGAAAGTATCTTCTAAACTCGAGGTGAGAGTGAGAGATGATGGCCTTCTCATCCATGGTGTGGGCAACCTCATCGGCCAGGGAAAAGGCATAGAGGAAAGAAAAATTAACCCAGCAGGTATAACCCCCTTCCAGTTCCGATTCGTGAATGGCGGTGGTCGATCGAAACAGATTCAGTTCTGTGTGATAGAACTTCTCAACGCTGTAGAGCAGGGCGCCGTTAATGGCATCCAGAAAACCTTCCAGGTCATCGATCTCTTTCTTGAGTCTCCTGGCACAAAGCAAGTAGTTGCAAAGGATAGAGATCCCATGGGCCATGTTGTCTTCCTGCTTGTAAACGCTCCTGTCTCCTCCCTCCAGGCTGTAACGCTGTCCCCAGCGGCCCGACACGGAAAACGCCTCCTTCATAAAATGGGCCATCGATTTCATCAACTCAAAAGCTTGCGGTCCGGCATCATAGTGAGCCTCGGAACTGGCCACCCTGCGCAGAAGGTGGACCGCACAACTGCTGTCACGGGGATAGACATAGGGATATCTGGATTCAGGGGAAGAAGCCAGAAGCAAACGGCCATGTTTGGTGGAGGGCAGCGTACACTTCAGGATGATCTTGAGATGGTGTGTTAGCTGCTCGTTGAGTTTTTCCCGTGGATCGATTTCAGCCATATCGTACTTCCCCTCCGATGTCTTCTCGTCTTGATTATGAGCGCTCCGCGATTCCTACAGCTTCTCGACTACCCACACAATGAGGGAACCCGCCGATTCAACTGGGTGGGTTCGATATTCAGGGATTTCTTTTCGGTACCGGTATCATTTTCCGTTGCCTGGCACCCCAAAAGTTATCGCCAGGTCAATCCATGGCAGCGCGACTGGCGGCTCCATAAAGCGCCGTATCGGGATTCAAGATCACTTTAACGGGGAGACTCTCCATCAGCTGAGCAAGTCGCCCCTTGTCTCGAAAAGCCTGGATGAAGGTCCCATCCTTCAACTTGTTGATGATTTTGGGGGCGATTCCACCCCCCACATAAACTCCCCCCACGGCCTTGGTCTTCAAGGCCAGATTTCCCGCTTCCGCTCCGTAGATAGAAACAAAAAGATCCAGAGACCGGACACACAATTCATCTTCCTCGGCCAGCGCAGCCCTGGAGATCTCCGCCCCGGGATCCCCCTGCTCCAACCGCTCCTTCAGCCAGGAAGGTTCCTCGCCTCGATCCGTGTCGCGTAAAAAGCAATAAATGTTGAACAGGCCGGCACCGGAAAGAACTCGCTCATAACTCACGTGCGGAGTTTTCACCAGGAGATACCGTAAGAGTTCCATCTCCAGCTCATTTCGGGGGGCAAAATCGGCATGTCCGCCTTCGGAGGCGACAGAATGCAGAACCTTTCCCTGTCGGAATAAAAAGGCCTGCCCCAGTCCGGTTCCAGCGGAAATGAGGGCCGCATTGCCTTCAACCTGAGGGTTACCCTCCTGCAGAATCACGAACTCGTCCTCCGACAAGATGGGAATACCCAGGCCATTGGCCTCCAGATCATTAATTAATAGTACCTTTCGCAGACCCACCGTTTTCCGGATCACAGCGGCATCGATCACCCAGGGTAAATTGGGTGTCTTGCAGCGTTCCCCGACAATCGGGCAGGCCACACCCAGGCAAGCCGTCTCAAGGGGGTCTTTGGCCAGGCTATCCCGCTGGGAGGACAGGAAGGTTCGCACCACTTCCTCGGCTCCCGAAAAGTCCCGACTCTGGTAGGTTTTCTGGATGAGAAGCTGGAGATTCCCATCCTCGATCATGAACAGAGCCAGATGGCTTTTAGTGCCCCCCATGTCTCCGGCTAGAATCATGATTCGTGTTTTCCGGAGGTCAGCTCCGCTGCAGCATCACGATCGACCAGAAACAGGAGCTCGCCGTTGTCGGGTCTAATCAACTGGGAGGGAAAACGATTGGGTTGGTAGGGCCCCTCGAGCACCTGCTTCAAGGGAGCCGCCTTGGATGCTCCCGAGACCAGGAAAACCACGAAGGCCGCCTGGTTGATCGCTGAGACGGTGAAGGTCACTCGATGAGCATCCAGCTTCTCCACATAGTTGGCCACCACCACCCTGTCGAAGTCTTTCAAAGCGGGCGTGTCAGGGAACAGGGAAGCCGTATGCCCATCATCTCCCATTCCCAGAACGATCAGATCAAATCGAGGCAACCCTCCCTCATCCAGGTCAAAGAAGCTGCTGATGGTTTGCTGGTACCGATCGGCGGCCAACTTGACGTCCTCACTCTCGGTGGGAACGGGAAAGATGTTCTGGTCGGGGATGGGGACCTGGTCAAGCAGGGTGGCTCGAGCCATGCCGCAGTTGCTGTCGGGATGATCGAGGGGAACATAACGCTCATCCCCCCAAAATACATGAACTTCGGACCAGGGCACTCGTGAGACATGGGAATCGCTCTCCAATTGGCCATGCAATGCCTTGGGAGTCTCGCCTCCCGAGAGCGCCACGCTGAACCTTCCTCTGGAAGTGACGGCCTCCCTGGCGAGAGTCACAAACAATGCAGCCGCACGCCGACCCAGTTCTTCAAGGTTGTCGCAAACAATGAGTTGGTGGTTTAAACTCCGTGTTTCACGTTTCATGTTTCACGTTATGTTCCCGGTTAGAGGTCAGGGGTCAGGGTTTCAGCCGCCAGAAACCCCAGGGCCTGCTCGTAAACCCGGTCGTGCTTCAGGATCGCCAATTCCCGGGCCAGCAGGGCGGCCTCGTCGTCCTGTTCCACCTGAATGAGTCTGGGGCTCCTCTTGATTCGGCCTACCTTCACACAACTCTCCAGATGTTGTCGATCCGGACCGGGACCGGCACTGAATGTCAGTAAAGGTTCTCCCCGGACCACCAGATCCACGCCATTGACTCCGGCACAAAACTCATCTGGGGAGGAACAGATTCGAATCTCGATCGGCGTCTGGCCGTCACCGCCATCCATCCGCCACTGACAAGTCGCTTCATCGACCCACTGGGGTTTTGAAACCGACACCCATTTCAAACGACTGGCCAACCATCCGGCCAACAACAGCGCTTCGACGGCAACGGTCTGTCTTTTGGCTCCCGCCGTACACTCGATCCTCACCTCCCCAATTCTATCCAGGGAGGATCGATATTCGGGCAAATCAAAAAAACCCGCCACCAGGGTTCTCCAGGGGGTGAGCCTGCACCAGCTCAAGTCACTGAAGGCCGTCCATCGGGCTCGATCATCGGCCCAATCGGCCAGTCCTCGAAGCTCCTTCAGGGCATTCGGAAGCGTGCAGGTGTCGATGATGACGCGGTCCGATGTCTCGACCAGCTCGGCGAAGAGAGTCCCCTGCAGATCCGGAACATCTCGCCACCACAGAAACACGGGAAGATCATGGACCAATAACGGCCTGACGAAACTGGCCAGGCGGCTGACGTGATCTCGGCCGGTCGTGATATTGATCTGCTCACAGCAGATCTGTTTTCGACCTTTCTCAGAGGGGTGACACTGGGCGGTCACCCGGGCTTCAATGGGGTGATCCGCCTGCTCCTTCAGCAGAATGATAATAAAACGGCCCGGATGGTCGTCGCTCACTCGGGCCATGGCTTGAGAAATCTCGCCCAGACTGGCTTCATCCGAGCCATAGACCACCAGGTTGAGGACACAGGTTCTCAAGACGGCCTGCTGGTCCTGATCCGATTTTTCCGTCATCCCGGCCCACAGTTGATCCAGCTGCCCCTCGATCGTCGCGACATCCACGCTTCCGCTAAATTCCATGTTCGGTCTCATGTGTCACTTTCGCCAACCTGTCCTGGTCCGGGGTGTCAGGGGTCAGGGGTCAACCTCACAATCGCCTCCAGCGACGCCCCTCCCTGGACATGAATTCATCACTTTCCTTGGGCCCCCAGCTACCGGCCGAATAGTTGGGAAAATGCGAGGCAGGCTCTTGCCATGCCTCCAGAATCGGCGTGAGCAGTTTCCAGGAGAGTTCCACCGTATCGCCGCGGGCAGAAAGGGTCGAATCTCCCAACATGGCATCCAGCAGCAACCGTTCATAGGCCTCCGGCAACTTCCTACCGAAGGAGGTCCCGTATCGAAAATCCATGTTAACAGCCCTGATTTTGACTGCCTGGCCTGGAAGCTTGGCACCAAAGCGCAGGGTAATCCCCTCATCC
>JAZFRU010000302.1:0-3927 GCA_036445815.1 Acidobacteriota bacterium
CTGCCAACCACCCTTTCAGCGGACTTCTTCAGAGCCGGCCACCAGACTTCTCCGGAGAGGGTAACGGTGGAGTCATTCAGCTCAAAAGAAACATTGTCGAACAGGCTGTAGTAGGGAAGTGTCACCAGCTCCCGGTGAATCTGGTGCTCGAGTGAAGAAGAATTCGTGGCGGCCGATGCAACGGGCGTCAACAGCAACCAACCGATGGCCAAACTGAGTATCGTTCGAAAAAGTTTGCTCGTCATGTGATGTTCTCCTTTCGGGTGTTCTTGTTGGTCTGTGGTGAGTGACCCCCACTCACCCCTTTTGAGATCCATGGTCTCTACAACTGATTACGATGCGGCCTGGCGGTGAAAGTTTTCACTCCATCCGACAATTGCCTTTCATTTCCAGGAGGTTTATCCTCTAGGGATCTTGTGGCGGGTCTCTCAAGTGGTTCAGAAACCGACTCCTTCAGGTTCGTCTGGTATGGATGTGTGACCCCGACGGAAGGGCAGTGAGCAGCACAAACACATTAAAGATGAACTCATGATGATCTGGCCGACGAGTATATTAATGACCCAGGGGAGACGGAGAGAGGCAGGCATCTCACTGGCCTGGGTCGCCTTGATTCTGGCCGGCCTCCTCATCGGCGTTCCCATTCTGTTGAATTTGGGGAACTCTCCCCCGAGCCAGACCGGAATTGACGTGCGCAACATTGTCAACGCCCAGGAGACGTTCTTTGCGGGGGTGGGCCAGGGACGCTATGCAGACAGTCTTCCTGAGCTTCTGGAAGCGAGCCTGATTGAGGTTCAGCTGGGTTCCGAAAAGAAAGCCGGATATGTCTTCACCTCGGTCAGCGACGATGATGGAAAGAGCTTTACCGTTACGGCCAGACCTGAAGCATATGGTACAACGGGAAAGCACAGTTTCTTTGCCAATCAAACGGGTGTCGTTTACTACACGGATCAACCTCGTTCGGCCAACTCGAATGATCCGGTTCTCTGACCTGAATAATGCCTGATTTCTCGTCAGGATGCGTCGGCGCTTCAGCACAGACTTGATGAAGGATGCGGGCTGAAAAACCATGATCGATACACTCGAAAACGAGTTCGTCATTCTCAAACGGTACGTCTCTGAAGACGCGGATGATTTGTTCGAAGCGGCCCGAGATTCCATCGAAGAGGTCTATCCCTGGCTGGCGTGGTGTCATCCCGACTACGAAATGTCGGAGTGCCAGGAATGGATCAGCCTGCAGGTTCAACGCTGGAACGAGGGGAAGGAATACGGATTCACCATCCGAAATCGGCGCGAGCATCTGGTGGGTGGGTGCAGTTTGAACCATCTCAGACCGGAGGACAAAGTCGCCAACCTCGGATACTGGGTCAGGTCGGGTCACACCGGCAAAGGGTATGCGACCGCTGCCACCGAACTGGTGGCTCAATTTGCCTTTGACCGCCTGGACTTCAAGCGGGTCGGCATTGTGGCGGCTGTTGAAAATGTTCCCTCTCAGCGAGTGGCTGAACGAGCGGGAGCCAAGCGGGAGGGAATCCTGAGAAATAGGTTGTTCCTTCACGGGCAATCCCACGATGCCATCATGTATTCCCTGATTGCCGAGGACGACCCACGACATCCATGAAAGAACTCACCCTTCGTGCCGTGATCGTGGGTCTCGTTCTTTCCGTGGTGATGGGTGCGGCCAATGTCTACCTGGGACTGAAGGCCGGCATGACGGTGTCGGCTTCGATCCCGGCAGCGGTTCTCGCCATGTTGATTCTCCGTGGTGTCTTCCGTGATGGAACCATTCTCGAAGCCAATCAGATTCAGACCGCGGCTTCGGCCGGAGAATCATTGGCTGCAGGGATCATCTTCACCATGCCGGCCCTGGTTTTAATCGGGGCCTGGCAGCAGTTCGACATGATCATGACGACCGTCATTGCTTTTGCAGGGGGGCTGTTGGGCGTCCTGTTCATGATCCCGATGAGGCGTGTCTTCGTCGTACAATCCAGTTCCGAGCTGAAGTTTCCCGAAGGGGTGGCCTGTGCCTCGGTGCTCAAGGCAGGCGACCAGTCGGGCCGAGAGGCGGTCAACGTGATCTGGGGAGCGTTGATCGGCGCGGGCTTCAAGGCCCTGGTCACTTTCCTGGGCGTCATCAGAGGCATCCTGGAGGGAGCCGGTCAGGGATTTGGAGGTCGGCTGTTCTACTTCGGAGCGGATATCTCCCCGGCCCTGGTGGCGGTGGGATATATCGTGCGCCTCAATATCGCGTCACTGATCTTCATCGGAGGCGCCATCTCCTGGATCATCGGAATTCCGCTGTTGGGAGCCCAATCCACCACAGGAGATCCTCTGGATTCGGTCTGGACGCTGTGGAGCACGCAGATCCGTTATGTCGGGGTGGGGGCCATGGTGGTGGGAGGGATTGCTTCGCTCTTCAAGGTGCGTCACGGGTTGGTGCAGGCGGTGCACGAGATCGCTCGTCGTCGTCCCGGAGTTAACGGCTCTTCAGAATCCGCCGATCAGGACCGGGACATTTCACCCGGTACCATTGTTGTGTTGAGCGGCATGGCTGTTCTTCTGATCGGGGTGGTCTACTTCGCGTTGACCGGCAACCCGCTGATCAGTGTGATCACCACCGTCATCATGATTCTGATGGCTTTCTTTTTCTCGGGGGTGGCCAGCTACATCGTGGGATTGGTGGGCAATTCCAACAGTCCGGTCTCGGGGATGACCATCACGGCCGTGCTCCTGACGGGGGGCTTACTGCTTCTGTTTGGATTCAGCGGAATGGAGGGCATGGTGGCGACACTGGGGGTGGCCGCGATTGTCTGTTGTGCGGCCTGTACCTCGGGCGATGTGTGCAATGACCTCAAGACCGGTGCTCTGGTGGGGGCCTCTCCCTTTCGACAGCAAAAGATGCAAGTCCTGGGAGTGGCGGCAGCCTCACTGGTGATGGCTCCCGTTCTGCAATTGCTGCACGACAACACGCCCGGAGGTATCGGAGGGCGTGAATTGCCGGCCCCCCAGGCCAGCCTCTTTCAGGGGCTGGTGGAAGGCTTCTTTGGCCGGGGTGATCTGCCCTGGAACATGGTGGGTCTCGGCGTGGTGGTGGGAGTCTTCATCCTGGCGATCGATGGGATTCTGGAACATCGAGGATCGACCTTTCGTTTGTATATCATGCCGGTGGCCGTGGGCATGTACCTGCCCCTGGGATTGGAGACACCGATTCTCATCGGAGGTCTGCTCGCTTATCTGGCCTCTGTCGGAGAGAGCAAAAGGGCCGAGCGGCGGCTCCATCGGGGTGTCCTCTATGCCTCGGGCCTGATTGCCGGGGAGTCTCTCACCGGGGTGGGAATCGCCTTTCTGGCCAGCCTTGGAATCACCCGGTTGGATCTCGGCTTGCCCGCCCCACTGTTAACGCTCTTGACCGTGGTTGGGGCGGCGGGCGTTCTGTTTTCCTTTCACTTCTTTTCGAGGATCAGGGGAGACTCTCCAGACCGGCTGACCGGCTGACCCGAGCGCTGGTCTTCGACCAGCGCCTTCGACGTTTCACGTGTCCAGAGTGTGGGAGGCGCCTCAGTGCGCCGAATCCGGAGAGCCGCTCATAGAGCGGCCGCTACAAAGGTGTCGCCGAATGAGCGCCGTGCGCCCCTACGAACCCTATCTCGACCGAGCCCAAGCAGGCCGGGCTGGGGGCGGCGCCTCCCAGCCTCCAGGCTCGGTCAGCTTCTTTCCTGTCTTGGTGGTGAGGCCGCTCTGACGGGGTATTTCCAAAATCGTCGATCCAACTGTAACCTTCCTTGGTCCTCCGAGGTATATATGTTACGTAACTGAGAGGATTGGACCCATGGAAGCGATGACAGCGGTACTGGGGGGATTTATCCGAGGACGGCACAACCAGCAGGTGGGTCGGTTGCAAGTCTCCGAAGTGGTTTCCCTGGTGGATCA